>NZ_JAHHPQ010000632.1:0-3307 GCF_024606245.1 Endozoicomonas sp. SESOKO2 | reverse complement strand
GGGGCATCCAAAGCAAAAGGAGGTATGTAGCTTTTACGATCGATCATGCGTCCACGCATATAGGGATCCACTGACATCCAAAGATTTTTAACCAGAATTTCACCTTCTTTCAGCTCTGCAACTGGCTGAGAGACCAGCTTGAAGCAGCTGCTGTCAGGCAAACCCTCGGGGCGTCTGACAAGGTGAATCTCGTGACTTTTCTCTATAAACATGAACCGAAATCCTGAAACGATAGTTAAGAGGTAATTTATCGTTGTAATCAATATGACTCCAATGCATCATCGTTATAGTAGTCATGATTGTGAGTAATGATTTTGCCTGTTGATAATCTGTCGTCTTCTGACTTAAATCTGCTGCCGGTCTTGCAAGTTCTCTTGGAGGAGCGCAGTGTGACCCGTGCTGCCGGTCGATTAAATCTGACTCAGCCTGCCATCAGCCGCAGTCTGGCCAGACTCCGGGTACTTTTTGATGATCCTCTATTCACTCGAACTCCCCAGGGGCTGGCGCCCACTCCACGGGCTGAGGATATCGCTCTGGGTTTGCAGAAATCATTGCAAGATATCAGCCAGTTAATTGAACCTCCCCGTTTCATAGCAGCAGAGTCTGAACATAGCTTTCGATTGGCGTCTTCAGATTACGGGGCCCATGTGTTATTGCCTGAAGTCATAAAGAGGTTGAGTCGGGAGGCTCCGGGAATTTCGCTGGAAATTGTGCCCTGGCGCTCGCATTTGCTCCATGAACTGGATCAGCAGAATGTCGATCTGGCAACCTGCTCTATCACCGACGCACCCGCAATGATTCATGGGCGAGGAATAGGTCAGGACAAGTTTGTCTGTGTTGTCAGAGATTCTCACCCTCTGGTGGAGCAGGGTATGGATATTGAGCGCTATGCCAGTCATTCCCATGCATTGATCACCATGGGAGGAGAGCGAAAGGGAGCTGTCGACTATTTGTTGGAAGAGCGGGGATTGTCCCGGCGAATTGCCCTGAGGGTACCGCATTTTATTGCGGCACTGGCTCTGGTTGCCAATACCGATTATATATTGACAGCGCCTTATGGTTTGGTGGGAAGCTGCGCTCATCACTATGGGCTGGCAATACTGCCTTTTCCCATGGAGCAAAAGCCTTTTACCTACTCAATCATATGGCATGAGAGGTATATGAAAGAGCCTGCTCATATCTGGTTCAGGCAGCTGGTCTATGAAGAGCTGACCCAAAAGATCAATCGGCTTCATCTCGAGTGCAAGGTTTGAACACATTGTGATTGATTAAGCGCATGTGAGCATAAAAATTTCGTTTCTTTGTTAATTTTCTGTCACTATGTGAAGTGCTTGGAACAAACAGGGAGTGTTTGAAATGAAAGCTAACGGATTGGCACTTTTGCTGATTTTATTTCCTTTGCCTCTGATGGCTGAACAGGTGGCAGATAATCAACGCTGCTCATCAGGTCTGGCCATCTATATCGCAGGAGAGTATGCCAAAGCATTTGAGGTGCTCAAAGCTGAGGCTGACAAGGGGCTGGACTGTGCACAGCACTGGGTGGCCAGAATGTACCAGATGGGTCATGGAATCCCCATGAACAGAGAGCTTTCTAAAGCCTATTATGAACTGGCTGCCCGTCAGGGGTTTGAGCAGTCCATCATGCAGCTTGAGTTGTTGAAGAACGATTGAGATGACCAGAATAAAAAAAGCCCCTGACCACTTTTATGCTGATCAGGGGCTTTTTTAATGGCCGGGAATGAAGGGTGAGTACGTCCAACCAAGCGTCAACTTTTGTCTGCTGTCATTTTTAGGAAGGGCTAACGTTTTTGAAAGGCACTAAAATAAACGGGGGATAAATTAAACATCTTCAAATTTAAGGTCTATTGTTATGCCTCATCAATAAAGCCTGTAGGCAAATCCAATTATGAAAACGGCAAGACTTCTCACTATGACTCATCTGTTTTTCTTATTCATAGTATCTGTCGTTTTGCCGTTTGATGCCTACAGTGCTGCTTATGCCAATCTATTGAGCTGGACTGGTTGGTTGAGTTCCTCCAAAGCCATTGAAAAAAGGACAGCGGTATCGGAAGGGATTAGCAAGCTGTCGTTTATAGGTAGCGGTCCGCCTCTCCTTCTTGCTTATGGTGGCAAGACGGTTGACGAGAACATCAAGACAGTTTCTGAACTAGAGGACAATCAGCTTTATATCGTCCTGAATAGCCAGCCGGGCGACCTGTTTAATTTTTGTTTCAGAACTCCTCCCGCATTTTCGTCGGGAACTTTGCCCTACCCACCGGTCATTACAAAGCCTTTGACGGGCCAGAGTATGCCTCATATGCAAAACGGGGGAGTAAGACTGATCGCATTGGCACCAGACAGTGATCGCTGGCAGCATGAGTACCTGGCCAGATGGCGTTTACCGCCAGGTAATCAGTCCTTGGTTCTGTCCATTGAAGACAATGAGAGTGGATGGGTTTTAGAGCCAGAATGTAGCGGTATTGTTTCAGAAAGCACTGGTTCACCGTCGTCTTTGGATAGCAGTGTTCACGACGGTCATAATTTCGGTGACAAAAAAAAATCATCTGTCGATATTATTTTCCGTAACACAGAGACTCTAAAAAATGAGCCTGACCATCCTGAAGACAAAAGCCGTTTAAGTGGACCTTTGGCTATACCCGTAGCTTCTGATAGTGCCGATAACCATGAGTCATTCACAAGCTCTGGTGGTGGCGGTTTTGGTGGTGGGAATGATTTTGACGATTTATTCAAGAAAAGGCCGGGAAACGGGATGGCCCCACTTTACTATTTTGAATGGATGAGTGAACTGGTCAGCAGTATGGTCCTGATGCCTGACAATGACGGCCAGACCGTTAAAAAACGGATCTGGGATAGCCGGATTGTGCTCAAAATTAAACAGGGTTGGAATGAGCAGACGATCATTATTTCGCAGGCACTGTGGGACAGGATAAGCAGGGCAAATCTTGAACGGAGTTCAGAACTGTTTCTGGCATTGTCCAGAAGCCCCGATGATCCGGAAGCTGCATTTAATCATTACCTGGACAGTAACCGGGCACAACCATTACAAACAGAAGACTACAGTCGTTATGCACAGCAAGGTTTCATTTTAAGTCCTGAACAATTACGCAGTGTGTCTGTTTTTCCGGGCTATTGCCCCACTGGGACCGGTTGCTCTGGAGGAACCAGTCAGGTTGAAAAGGAAATGGCCGGCCTTGGTATGCAACCACCCACCTATACCCAATCTCAAAGAGACTATGGTCGGCACAATCAAGGCAGCCGTGGAGGAAGGAATAGTGGGGGAGACGAT
>NZ_JAHHPQ010000631.1:0-2572 GCF_024606245.1 Endozoicomonas sp. SESOKO2 | reverse complement strand
CGGCGGTAATAATGCTGCAATACCGTCAGGATGGTTTTTTCATTATCGCCGACATGATCAGGCAAGACCGGCGGTTTGCTGAACGCGTCCACCATAAACTGTAATGCCGTTGGTGTCCCGGCTGCCAATGGTGTTGTCAGCGCACCAGAATCGTTAATGCCGAGAGATCGTTTCAGATCCGCGATTTCCTGCTTGGCGTGCCGGACACGCTCTAACCAATTCTGATAGAAAGGATGCTCGTTCCGTTGCTCCCACAGTTTTTCAAACCATTCGATATATTCAGCCGGGGAATAAACGCGCATAATTTTCTTACTGCGGGGGTAATGAAATGCCAGAAGGGCTCTAACACTATCCAGAAGGTCTTTGTTCGGGGAAGCCCCGTGATGAAACAGGGCCAATAAGTGGCACTGAATATGTTCAAGGGTTGGATGCATCAGACTTGTCACATAAAGTAGTGCCTTTCTCAGACACGTCTGCCGTTGCTGTGGACTGATGTTCATGCAGATTCGGTCAAATTCAACGACGCTTCCCGAACAACTGGTCAAAGGAAAATGCTGAAGATGTTGCAGGGTGAGGAATTCAAAGGGAGCAGAGGCAGCCACCATACAATTGAAGATGCCCACTGGCATTGCAGAGTCAAAAAATTCTTCCATATTATTGATATGGCCCAGGCCCCATTCAGTCGGCCTTGCCCCGCTCTGCAAAAGGAGCTGACATAATCGGTAAGCTTCTTCTTCCTCCTGTTGCTGCTGAGCAGGGGTTGCCGGTCCCATGCCCCCATTGTGTCTGGCTACTTCGGTATCCAGAAGAATATCAAGCAAAGATTTAACAGGCACTCCGAAAATATTAACAGACGCTTTTTTAACAAAACGCTGATCGATGGGCAATCCGCTCTGTTTTAATTCCAGAAGTCTCTCGCAACTGTAACATTCGGGATCGCTCAGCAGCTCAATGGCCTGTTGCAATTTGTGCATCATATCCGGTGGGACGCTTAATTCCGAACTCAGTGCCTCTGCCCGCAAAGTGATTGGCAGCAGATTCAACATGGCTCTGAAATTGTCCAGGTCAATGCTCTGCGAGAATGCGAAATCACCCAGAGAATGCCCATTGTTGGCCAGGTGCGGACTGTCCAGCTCATCATCAAAACAGACCTGTACAGAACCTGTGTGGTGACAATAAACGACCAGAGGCAAGGGTTTAAGCTCCAATGCCTTTTCACACTGACGCTTGGACTCCAGGATATCGGCAATATTTGCCCGTTTATCGTTGTAGACGCAAAAGCATTTGATCTCTTCCTTGCAATAGTGGATGAGCACCAGTTCCGGGAAATTATAAATGTGGGTATAATCGTTGGGTTTCAATTTAGGTAAACTGAATGTCCCATTTGCTTGCAGATGTCCTGAGGTGAAACGGGGATAAACTCTCCAGATGATTTGATTGGCACGCTCACGACTTTTCTTGTGCAATGATCGTAGATCAGACAGTAGTTTTATTGTCAGTGTATCCGGTGTTAGGCTGGGCTCCTCCAGCAACCGATTAGTCAGTGCGTCACGTTTATAGACATACAGGCATTTGGGATCAGTAATGCCTACCATCCATTGATCTAACGCTTCTGTTACTCGCTCGGTGGGCATCATCTCTCCGGGCAGAGCGAGGGTGAAGGGTCTTGGTGTGCCCTTGCCAGCAAAGTAATTTCTTTCTTCAACCAATCCAATATGCCGAAATGCCAGACGTCCACTCTCAGCGGCCCGCAGTAGCTCCTGTCGCTCATATTCCCTGGGATGGGGCAGCAGCTTGCGGGTTGGCTCGCTGATTGTCCATTGGCCAGAGGCTGTTGCCGATTGGGTGGCGAACTTTGGTTGAGGTTGAGGTTGAGGGCACGGGCTCGCAGAGATCGCCGCTCCATGGACAACATTCATGGTAATACTCCAGTAAAATTTATTATTTGCCCAATTCCGTAAGGAGGGATTCTATCGTTCTTGGAGTAAACGGCTGGTAAAAAGTTCCATTGCAGTCTGTTGTCCGTAACTGCATGTTCAAAGCAAGATCAAAGGATTGTACATGCCCACCCCGCTGGAGCATCCATCCTCCCGAGCATCAGGCTTCGCTATCTTCTTTGGTACCAGCATTTCCTTCTCTATCGGGAGTTCATTGTCGGTAAAGTAGCGTCGCTTCTCGCTGACCACGGCAATCCCCCGTTTTTTCAGCACTTTTTGGGCTGCCTCCGAAGCCAGCGTGGTTTGCGTCAAGGTGCCCAGGTTCATTTGGATAGCTTCGCTCTTTAGCCGCTGCACCTCTTTCTCCAATGCCTGTTGTGTTGACGGACTGAGCAGCGACGGGTCATGTTCGTACTGCATCTTTTCCAACAGTGTCATGCCAGCCGGAATCGCCACCTGCTGGAGATCATACCAACCGTTATGAATACCAAGAATGATCCCTTTTTTCTGATCAGCTTTGCAGGCTTTGTGGCTGTTGTCTGAACAGACTACAATTCCGGCCTCCCGAGCCATTTTTCGCCGGACATTGTCGTCAATAAACTGGTTCATTCTCTGCACTGGCTCGGTTGTCCATT
>NZ_JAHHPQ010000630.1:0-1448 GCF_024606245.1 Endozoicomonas sp. SESOKO2 | reverse complement strand
GACAAACGCCGTGACAGGGAGAGACGAAACAATCCAGACCCAAAGTGTGTAAATGTTGCTGTGAGCCTCCGTTACCATCGGCAGAGTCAGAGTCAAGGAAGCTGTTGAAAGAGCCTGCAGGGCGGGCGGTGGCTTCCTGAGCTTGCTGTCCCGATGACTCTGATGGCGGAAGTTGTGGCTGGTCATTGCCAGAGCCAGACATCGTAATGATGGCCGCCAGCGGGTGAGCCTGACACCGCTCTTTTTGTGCAATCGGATTAAACGACGATGATTTTATATTCCAATAACTCTTTAAAAGCCAGGCGATAGCGACAACCTCTTCTACAGGTAGCCGTGAATAAGAGGTGAAACTTAGTGGGGTGTTTTTGCTGGTCAGGATCAGTTCGTAACCCACCAGCAGATAATTGGCGTAAAGCCATGGCCACGAAATGGATTCAATGATGGTCGTTTTTTGCGTGCAGCCGTCTGGTCTGACTTGTTTCTTATCAGCCGGTAAATATGATCCTTCATAACCCTTGGTGTAGGCAATGTCTGACATGGTGCCCGACATTGTATGCTGGTCAGGGGTTACAGAAACGTTCCGGTTTGGAAAACCTGTGTTCTGTTCAAACAAGACAACAAAGCGCCACGTCAACGGTTGAGCCTGACAGACGACGGACAATGTCATTATTGACAGTGGTGCTGCGAAGAGTGAGTGTTTAATCATTCTACCCTGGCATTCTGGTGTAAAGAGGGGAAGGATAGATCAAGAGCATAACTCAAGTTATGCAGTGAACCGTTCCTTTGACTGCCCCAGCTCTGCCCCTGCCCCGGTCAGGGCTCTCACGCAGTCGTTATTGCCCTTCCGTGCTGCGATTGAAAGCCGGGGTGGCGTCATCCGAAGTCCGGAAGACGTGGAGATCCGCCCCGGCGTTGATCAGGACTTTTACGCAGTCGATTTTGCCCTTTCGGACTGCGATGCACAACGGTGTGGTGCCATTCGACAAGGCAGCGTTGAGATTCGCCCCGGCGTTGATCAGTACTTCCACAGAGTCGGTATTGCCCTTCAGGGCTGCGACGTACAGCGGTGTGACACCATGAAGATAGGCAGCGTTGACATCTGCCCCTGCTTCGATCAGGGCTTTCACAATATCGGTATGACCGTTCTGGACTGCAATATACAGAGAGGTAACGCCACCCGTGGTCCGGGCGTTGAAATCCGCCCCGGCTTCGATCAGGAGTTTCACGATGTCGGTATGGCCGTTCTGGGCTGCAAGATACAACGAGGTGACGCCACTCGCACTCCGGGCGTCGGGATCTGCCTTGGCTTCGATCAGGAGTTTCACGATGTCGGTATGGCCCTTCCGGACTGCGATGAGCAGCGGGGTGACGCCACTCGCATTCCGGGCGTTGGGATCTGCCTTGGCTTCGATCAGGAGTTTCACGATGTCGGTATGGCCGTTCTGGGC
>NZ_JAHHPQ010000629.1:0-14008 GCF_024606245.1 Endozoicomonas sp. SESOKO2 | reverse complement strand
ACCAATTTATTGCAACCGCAGTAGGACAGCCTTAAGTCCGACAGGCTGCTAGAAGTGTACTTTGAGTGGCTGCTTGCTGAATGTGGCAGAGATCCTGTTACCGGCAGTTGGCTGGGTGATTGTCCGGTCACTCCCTGACACTCAGATCCAAGGCCATAACAATAGCGTCCTCAGCCTTATGATTTTTGCTGGCCGGGTAGTAGTTTTTGCGGCGGCCAATTTCGCTGAAGCCTGACTTCAGGTAGAGGCTGAATGCTTTTTTGTTGGATTCCCGCACCTCAAGAAACAGGGTTTCAGCCTGTTTGGCTGAAGCGTCGATGAGTTGATTCAGCATGGCAGCGCCGAAGCCTTTGCCCTGTTCGTTGCGAGAGACAGTCAGAATCAACAGGCTGGCCTCTCCTGCAACCAGCATGACGACTCCCTGGGCAACAATTCTGCCCTCGTGCTCGGCTACCATGCAGAGATAGCCTGAGTCGATACTATTCAGGTAGTGCTTTTGATTCCAGGGGTGAGGCCCGGCTTGCTGCTCGATAGCCTCTAGCTCCGGAATGTCCTGATGAGTCATTGCTCTAAATGACAGCATAATAAGTTTTCTCTTTCCGTGATAACTGAGGGATATCGGGCGTATGACACCAGCACCGGTTGCTGAGCATAATCAATTTTGCGTTTGTGGAGAGGATTATGACGAGGTCAGCTCTTTGATGATCGGAGAAATATCCTGCCAGGCTTCTGACTTGAGGGCTGGAAGTTTCATTAACTCATTAAGGCCGTGGGTGACGATAAAGTGTTGATGGGAATGAAGGCCTTTCTGCAAACCCCTCAGTTCGCTGAATGGTCGGTTGGGATCTATAACAAAACGGGCTGCTGCCTGACCAAAGAGCAGGACCACTTTTCGTCTGGCCAGTCCAAACTGGTTACTAAGGTAGGCGCATACTGCGTCAGCAGCGGCAGAGTCATTCTGACTAAGGTGCTCCATCAGGCCAATATTTCCCAGTGGCCAGACAAAGTCACTGAAAGGCAGAGTTTCAGACTCTGCTGGCAATTGAATGGCGCGAAGAATATCGCTGAGTAATCGCTGGTGAAAGCGTGAAAATTGATTCAGTCCGGAGTGAGGCATTTCAGCGACTACCAGACAGTGTTCGTTTGCAGCCAAAGTTACAAGCCTGAACTTGCTGGTTTCTTCTGACTGGTGTTCATTAATAACGCGCTGTTTTACTGGCGTTGCTGGCTTCGAATCTTGTTTCGTTTCGGCACGACCGGAGATGCCCAGCAAATCTTTTGCTGTTGAAGCACCCATAGCGCTTTCAGGGTGCTGAGCTGATTCCTGTTGGGAAGAAAGGGCTGAGTTCTCAGGCTTAAACGCTTCCCCTGGTTCTTCCTGTAAACAGTCAAATGCCCTGGGAGTCAGTGCATTAGGCAGGATCTGCCTGGGAAACCAGGTCTGGATCCCCATGGCATCAAGGTAGTGCTGTCGAGTTCGCTCACTGATCCTGCCTTCCATGACTGTTAGAGGTTTCCTGTCTGTGGGTTGGTTTTTGGGTGGTCAGCATTAAGCAGGTTCAAAGCATTGATGTATGCTTTGGCGGAAGCGACCACGATATCTGTGTCCGCTCCGGAGCCATTGACAATGCGACCCTGTTTTTCCAGACGCACGCTGACGTCACCCTGAGAATCGGTACCGCTAGTAATGGCGCTGACATTATACAATGCCAGATGGGCACCGGAATCAGCAATACTTTCTATGGCTTTAAAGACCGCATCAACAGGGCCGTCACCGGCACTGCGCGCTTCAACTTCCTCGGAATCCACCGCAATGACCAGGCGAGCTTCAGGTGTTTTGCCCGTGCTGGAGCCTGCTTCCAGCTCCACCAGGCGGTATTTTTCTTCTTCATTGCCTGAACGAACATCGCTGACCAGAGCCTGCAGGTCGTCATCGAAGATTTCAGATTTTTTGTCGGCCAGAACCTTGAAGCGGCTGAAGGCTTCCGTCAGTTCGTTACGATCAGCAAAAGTAATTCCCAGCTCTTCCATTCGCGACTGGAAAGCACTGCGGCCGGATAATTTACCCAAGGTCAGGCGGTTAGTGTTCCAGCCAACATCTTCAGCCTTCATGATTTCGTAGGTTTCGCGGTTTTTCAGAATACCATCCTGGTGGATACCGGATTCATGAGCAAAGGCATTAGCACCGACAATGGCTTTGTTAGGCTGAACCGGGAAGCCTGTGATACCTGAGACCAGGCGGGAGGTAGGAACAATATGCTGGGTGTTAATGCCGGTTTCCAACCTGAGTTCGTCCTGACGGGTGCGGATGGCCATAACAATTTCTTCAAGAGAGGCATTACCCGCTCTTTCCCCGAGGCCGTTGATGGTGCATTCAATCTGCCGAGCGCCATTAACGACAGCTGAAAGGGAGTTAGCCACTGCGAGCCCAAGGTCATTGTGACAATGAACCGAGAAGATAGCCTTATCAGAGTTAGGAATACGCTCAATCAGCTGAGCTATTGTATTGCCGAACTGGTGTGGCAGGGCATAGCCAACTGTATCCGGAATGTTGATGGTGCTGGCACCTGCATCAATAACCGCTTCAATGACACGGCACATGAAGTCAATGTCAGATCGTCCAGCGTCTTCAAGGGAGAACTCCACATCGTCAATCAGATTACGGGCCAGCTTAACAGAGGCTACTGCCTGTTCCAGCACCTGATCAGGCGTCATACAGAGTTTGTGTTTCATGTGCAGAGGGGAGGTTGCAATGAAGGTATGAATACGGCCTCGAGCGGCGGGCTGGACAGCTTGCGCTGCTGCCTCAATATCTTTGGGCAGTGCCCGGGAAAGACTGCAGACAGTGCTGTCTTTAATGGTTTCTGCGATGCTCTTAACCGCCTCAAAATCGCCCGGGCTGGCAATGGCGAAGCCCGCTTCAATGACGTCAACCTTGAGTATTTCCAGAGATTTGGCAATCCGGACCTTCTCATCTTTGGTCATGGCTGCGCCGGGACTCTGTTCACCGTCTCTCAAAGTGGTGTCGAAAATAATAACCTGATCGTTGCTCATGGCTGCTGCTCCCGCTGTTCTCTAATCAGCTCAATGTTTTTTTACTGCGTAAGGCTGTGTTGTTTGAAAATTCCGGTATGGGTGATGCTCGCGACAGGCGGCATTTTCTATAGCTGGCAGTCGGAATTTGTTCAAATGTAATCATTTTTCTGACTCTGGGGTCAGAGGGCCAGACGGCCGGGGTCGAAAGTGAAATTAAATAATCTGCTCAAGGCAGCAGGAGTAGTAGGCGGGAAGGACGAAAGATAGATTTGGGAGTAGACACCACAGTCTCGCGGGAAGCTGATGCCCGCACATTGCTGTCGCCATTGTCAGAGACCCGGAGGATTCCGGACCGTTGCTTATCGTTCGCTATAGGCATTGTAATCACGCTCAGCGTTCTGGAATCAGCGTAAGGTTGTTTATGGATTCGATGGTTCGAACTATATCCTCTATGAACAGCTTTGCCAAGCCGGTTGATCCGGTTTTCGAGACTGGATAGGATTTGCATCGACTCAATTTTCTTTCGCCAAGGGCATCCCGCCCACCATAGGATAGCCGGACTCATGAAAAAAACGTCGCTTATTATACTGGGAGCTCTTGCCCTGGGCGGATGTGCCCTGAGCCCTCAGGAAGTGGATGTAACCCCCAAAATTGCTGTGGAAAAGCCTGTCGAGCCGTTACAGGGAACGGTCAGTGTGACCGTTTACGATGAACGGTTGTCCCGCTCTCTTGGCCATCGGGGAGGGGTTTATTCAAGCACCAATGCCATCACGACCAATGACCGCCTGACGCTGGCTATTCGCTCGGCAGTTGAGCTGGGTTTGAGAGAGATGGGGTTAAGAGTGACTGAGTCTGAAGATGTCCCACAGTTCCAGGTTTATCTCGATGATCTGGAATACAAGGTGCCTGAAGGTAGCTACATTACCCAGGTGGATCTGAAAGCAAAAGTACGGGTCAGGGTGGTCAAAGAGGGTCAGCGTTTCGAAGGCGCCTACTCCAGTGAAATCGGTGAGCGTGTTCCCAAGGCACCCTCGGATGAAAAGAACGAGGAGTTGGTCAATAAAGTGCTTAGTGATGTTCTAAGCAGAGCATTGGACGACCCGAGGTTGAAAAGTTTTCTGAAACAGGCCTGAGTCTTTATTCTTCTCGACTGTTGCCCGTGGAATTATCGGTTAATACTGCGGGTAGACTGGATAATCATACACCGGGAAACCTGAAGCCGGAGGTCTTCACAGACAAAACAAAATACCACGTGGGAGTGTCCCGTGCGGAATTTTTCCCAGTAATGATTGTCTGATTCAGTAATGATGTTCCAAGAGTCCGTTGGGCTAAACAATAAGCTGAAAAAAGGAGAATAGATAATGAATGGAAACGAACTTACTGCCAACGCTGGCCAAACATTGCCCCCTGGCTATGAAAGTGGTACTGCTGAGCCCCCTTCTTATGAGAGCGTCATGCTCGCTGATCGGGCACGGTTTCGTTCTCTTGAAACGACCGTTCAAGAGAAGGCTCACAGACTTATCATAACGACGTCGGAGGAGCATCAATGTCAGCCAAAAGAGCTCGCCAAATCATTGGCTAACTATTTGATAGAGACTTTTGGTCTAACAGACACGCGACTTTCATCAACCGGTAGCGTTAACAGCAACGTTGACAACTGCACCGACCCGGATCAATGGAACTGGGATAGTTGGGAAAGACTACTTTATGAACCCATCTTCTTAGGCAGATATGGCGGTAATGCACATTCAGTAAAGGAGGACGAACTGCTTGGGAACGTTGAAATCAAAATCAATGTTCATTTAAGTGATGCCATGCTGTTTAGTCAATTAAAACGCCTGCCATCAGTCAAAGGGGCGGTCGGCGCCTGGAAGCTTCAGGATATGAATAGTTTTCTCGAAATTAAAGATGTGCTCCGTCATCAATGCTTAACAGTGACACCCATCATTAAGGATTGCATCAGAAATGGCCTGTTTCCGAGAGAGTTTATTGATGAGTTGTACGACATGCCAAACTCAGGCGGCATCAGCCAGCAGGGTAGGTAAAAACGCTAAAAGTCCTGAAAAAGGCGGCCATGAGCCCGACTCACTGAAATCCGACATGCTGAAAAAGCTTGCCGAGCTCATCCCGGAATCAACTCTGAAGCGGTTTCTCAAGCCATTGACTGACCAGCTTCGTCCAGGCTGGGTGGCTATTCAGGCAGGGAATGAGCTCCAGGGATTCACCGCCAGCCGCAATGAAGTCCTCTTTCGCTTCCATGCCAATCTCTTCAAGGGTTTCCAGACAGTCAGCTACGAATGCCGGGCAGATGACCAGAACCCTCTTCATACCCTGCTGTGCCAGTGATTCAATCGTACTGCTGGTAGCAGGTTCCAACCATTTATCCCTTCCCAGCTTTGACTGGAAGGCGACAGAGTATTTGTCCACTGGAATGTGGGCTTTCTCAACAAAACAGGCCGTGGTTCTGTATACCTGATGTCGATAGCAGCTGCGATGAGCAGGTGATGCTTTCTGACAACAGTCGTCGGATTTAAGGCAGTGCGAACCTGTGCAGTCATCCTTGCGAATGTGTCTTTCCGGAACACCGTGATAACTGAACACGATGTGATCGTAATCTTTCTCCAGATACTCTTTTGCGCTTTCAACCAGTGCATCAATGTAGGCATCCTGATCGTAAAACACGGGGTGAATTTTCAATGACACCGGCAGTTCGTATTCTTTGATGATTTTTTCAGCCTTCTCTACTACTGTCTTGACGGTCGACATGGCGAAGTGTGGGTAGAGAGGGAACAGCAGAACCTCCTTGATTTCGGGTTTGCTCGCCAGTCTGACCAGGGCGCTCTCCATGTCAGGGTTGCCATAACGCATGGCTAACTCTACTGGCATGGAGGTCAACTTCTGGACTTCTTTATGAAGGTCTTTGCTGATATTGATCAGAGGTGAGCCCTTCTCAGTCCAGACAGAGGCGTAGGCTCTGGCGGACTGAGCCGGTCTTTTGGGCAGAACAAACAGGCTGACAATCATGCGCCGTACTAGCCAGGGCATATCGATGACGTTACTATCCATCAGAAATTCATTCAGATAGCGTCGTACATCTTGTTCATGCGGGCTATCGGGTGAACCCAGATTAACCAGCAATGCTCCGGTATTTTCCATCCCTACTTCCTGTGTACCTTGAGAAATCTTTCAGTGTCAGATGCGAAAAGGCTTCGCTATCGCACATGACGGATTAATGGTTTGATGCTTCAGATCAGAGCTATGGAGTATAACCAAAGGTCAGCATAGGGGAAATGCACTGATCTGGCTCCTGTTCAAGCAGGTTTTTGCGCCAGAGTGACTCGATCCTGATCAGATAAGTCTTGTTGTGTGCTAATGGCGGTAAATCCATTAGCCTCCAGAATGATCCGGATATCACTGCCCTGATCGTAACCGTGCTCAAACAATAACCAACCAGACGGTTTCAGCTTCTCGAAGGCTTGCTGACTGATGGTGCGTATATCATCAAGACCGTCTTTGCCCGCTGTCAGTGCTGATCTGGGTTCAAACTGCACATCCCCCTGAATAAGGTGCTTATCGTCTTCACGGATATACGGCGGATTACTGACAATCATGTCGAGCAGGCCCGGCAGGGGCGAGCACCAGTCACCCTTCACAAACGATACGTTGCTGATCCGGTTGAGGGCGGCGTTCTCTTTGGCGATGGCGACTGGTTCGGGTAGCCTGTCAACGCCAATCACCACCCAGTGAGGTCTTTCGATAGCCATTGCCAAAGCAATGGCGCCACTGCCTGTGCCGAGATCGGCAACGGTTGCCTGTTCTGCAACGGGTATGGACAGGGCGAGTTCTACCAATCGTTCAGTGTCAGGTCTGGGGATCAGTACGGAAGGTGAAACATTAAGTTTCAGACTCCAGAACTCTTTCTCTCCCGTTATATAAGCGACAGGTGTTCCCTGTATCCGTTGTGCCAGCATTGATTCAAACTGTCCGGCCTGTTTGGGAGTCAATTCTCTTTCAGGCCAGGTGAACAGGTAGCTGTAAGGTTTGTCCAACACATGACAGAGCAGAACTTCGGCATCAAGACGGGCTGTGTCGCTTTGTTCCCTTCGGGCGGCATGACTGTCAGTGAGGCGTTGAGTGGCTTCACTGAGGGTCTGGTCAATCCTGCTCATTGGATAGGCCTGTCAGCAAGTCTGCCTGATGTTGCTGAAGAAGGGGGTTAATGACAGGATCCAGGTCGCCTTCGACGATCTCTGGCAGTTTGTATAGCGTGAGGTTGATGCGGTGATCAGTGACCCTGCCCTGAGGGTAGTTGTAAGTTCTTATTCGCTCGGAGCGATCGCCACTGCCGACCAGACTTTTACGGGTTTCGCTGATCGCTTTGGCGGCGGCCATCTCCTGAGCATCCTGCAGTTTTGCAGAAAGCAGGGCCATAGCCTTGGCCCGGTTCTTGTGTTGTGAACGTTCGTCCTGACATTCAACCACAATGCCAGTAGGCAGGTGGGTCAGTCGAATGGCGGAGTCGGTGGTGTTCACGTGCTGACCACCGGCTCCCGATGAGCGGTAGGTGTCGACTCTAAGATCTTCCTTCTTGATCTCAATGGCTTCCTGCTCGTCGGGTTCTGCCATGACGGCGACGGTACAGGCTGATGTGTGTATACGTCCCTGGGATTCTGTTTCAGGCACGCGCTGAACCCGGTGAGCACCGGATTCAAATTTCAGATGGCCGAAAACATTGTTGCCGACCACGCGGGAAATAATTTCCTTATAGCCGCCGTGTTCGCCGTCATTGGCGCTGATGACTTCGATTTTCCAGCCGCGTTTTTCAGCGAAACGGGAGTACATCCGGAACAGGTCACCAGCGAAAATAGCCGCCTCGTCACCGCCAGTGCCGGCACGAATTTCCAGAAAAGTGTTGTTGTTATCCCTCGGATCCTTGGGCAAAAGCAGCAATTTCAGCTCCTGAGCCAGGGTTGGCAGCTTTTCTTCGCAGCTCTGGATCTCTTCCTCAGCCAGGTCTGTCATTTCCGGATCATCTTTCATAGCCTGGGCGTCTTCCAGATCCTTCTGAATCTGGTCGTACTCCCTGTAGGCATTAACAACCGGTTCAAGTTCGGCGTATTCCCTGGAGAGTTTACGGAATTGGTCCTGATTGCCAATCACTAGCGGGTCACTCAGCAAAGCGCTCAGCTCCTCGAAGCGTTCCAGCAGGGTTTCAAGTTTGGTGCTCAGGCTGGCCAGGTTGGGATCTTTCATTTGGATTTAATCAATTCTTGGTTCAGGTGTGAACCTGATGGGTTATACAGGGATTCGATAACTTCTGACTGAGTTCCAGCCCGGTAGTGACAAGGCCAGGCATAGCTAAGAGTGATTAGGCTCTTTAGCGCGTTCTTCATAACGGCGATGAATACCCAGCAGCTCTTCGGCCCACTCCAGTCGGCTGTTTTGACCTTCTGCAGCTGCTTTCTTTAATTCCACGCTGGGCGTGTGCATGAGCTTGTTGGTCAGTGACCGGGCAAATTGAGTCAAAACCTGTTCGGCCGGAATGCCATTGGCCAGAGACAGCATGGCTTTTTCAAGTTCAATGTCTCTGAGTGTCTCAGTATTTTGTCGATAGCTGCGCAGAACATTCACAGCATCCAGTGAGCGCAGCTGGCTCATGAATTCAAAAGCGCCGGTTTCGATCAGCAGCTCAGCTTCCCTGGCGGCATCCTGTCGCTGCTGCATATTATCCTGAATAACGTCATGAAGATCATCGACGGTATAAAGGAAGATGTCTGGCAATTCAGTGACTTCAGGTTCAATATCGCGGGGAACTGCAATGTCCACCATAAATATGGGGCGGTGTTTGCGCTTTTTAATCGCTCTTTCGGCGCTGCCTTTACCCAGGACGGGGACCGGGCTGGCGGTAGAGGAGACCACAATATCAGCGGCTGGCAGTAAGTGAGGAATGTCTGAAAGCAGGGCGGGCTTGCCATCGAACTTGTCAGCCAGCAGTTTCGCCCGGCTCATGGTTCGGTTAGCGACAATGATGTTTCTAAGGCCTTGCTGGTGAAGGTGTCTGGCGACCAGTTCGATGGTTTCACCCGCACCAATCAGTAGCGCGGTGTTCTCAGAAAGGTCAGCAAAAATTTGTTTGGCAAGGGTAGTGGCTGCGTAGGCTATGGAAACGGGTTGTCTGCCAATGGCAGTGTTGGTTCGAACTTGTTTGGCGGTAGTAAAGCAGTATTGGAATAGCCTGGAAAGCAGTGAGCCAATAGTCCCGGCCTCCTGGGCCTGGGCGTAGGCTGACTTCATCTGACCAAGAATCTGGGGTTCTCCCAGAACCATGGAGTCGAGGCCGCAGGCCACTCTCATCATATGGCGAACAGCGGCTTTGTCGTGATGGATGTAACTGTGCTGGTTAAGCAACTTCTGATCCAGATTGTGATAGCCAGTCAGCCATTCGAGAGCTTTGTGATAGTCGGCGTTGCTGGCACAGTATAGTTCTGTCCGGTTACAGGTAGACAGAATGGCTACTTCATTGGTATGCATGAAATGGCGGGCATCCTGAAGCGCCTCAGGCAGTTGCTCAGGTGAAAAAGCGACCTGCTCCCTGAGTGCGACGGGTGCAGTTCTGTGATTGATACCGGCGGTAAGATACCCCATATAGTCCTGTTGCCTTTTCTTACGCTCTAATCAGTCCTAAATACCTGGCGAGGTACTTAGGGCTGCCTTCTTAGTTGGAAGGTTCATTTATTCAATCCAGTCTCCGTGCCTTCTGACGAAAGATTGGGCTGTCTGTTTGAGAGTCACTGCTATTATTGACCGTACAGTATTTTACAACACCGGACAGCAGGCTGTTGCCTGTGCCCTGAATTCTGCCACCTGAAGCAGATCGAAATTTTCGTTTCGGGTATTTTGGTGGCCTATGCGGCTTTTGCCATCCCACGATTGTTTCAATACGTGGTTGTTTCAATAAAAGCAGAGGGAATACCTGTCATGCCAGACAGATGATAAATATCAGATAGTCCGCAGTTTATTGTCAGAGCTTCGTTCAGTGCATGGCTCCGGTTCTGTTGACACACTGCATCAGCAGGGAGCGGCGCACTCAGGTCAACAAAGAATCTTGAGCTTTGCTCTGTTTTAACAGCTCTTTTGGCCGATCAATTCTCCTATGGAACGGCAACAACTGCAAACCCGGATGTATCCAGTCATACCCATAATAAAGATAAATATTTTGTAGGGTCTTACTGTGCAGGCTCTTTTGCAAAATGTTTTTCACAATAATTTGCGTATGTCATGATAAAGAAGGCCACAGTTCAATGCTGATCCATCCGGGACTGCAGGCTTCAGTGCAGACATTATTTCCAACGGGTAAAGGCATACCATTCATGAAGAAACTTAATGGTTTCTCTTTAGTGCTGATAGCCATGCTGGTATCAGGTTGTTCTTCAGTTCAATATTCAGAACAGCCCGGCGCGGCTGCTGAATCTGTTCCCGCCCAAGTCAGTGATGAGCCGCAAGAATCGGTAGCTTCTTTTGAACCTGATACCCTTTATGATCTGCTTGTGGCCGAACTGGGTGGCCAGCGTAAACGTTATGATCTGGCATTGGGGTATTACCTCAAACAGGCTCATAAGACTCAGGATAAGGGTATTGCCAAACGGGCTTATCAAATCAGTCAGGTGGTCGGGGCTCATCAGGCATCTCTGGATGCTGCATTACTCTGGGCAAATCTGGATGATAAAAATGCAGCAGCTTTGCAGGCCGTCGCTATTGAACTGATCAGGGCTGGTCAGCTGGATCGAGCCGTTGAGCAGATGAGAAAAGTGCTGGCTTTGGAGGGTGAGGCCAATTTTGATTTTCTCGCAGCCGGTGCCTCCGGGCTGCCTGAAGATGAAAGGGCGCGATTGCTGAGCACCTTTGACAGCATACTCAAGGATTATCCGGGTCATCAATCACTCAAGCTGGGTAAGGCCATTTTGCTACTTCAGGATAATCAGTCAGAAGCAGCGATCAAGCTTTGTGATCAGCTTCTTGCCAGGGAGCCAGACTACGTTAAGGCTATCATACTCAAAGGCCGGATCCTCAATAAGATGGGTAAAGGTGATGAGGCTGAGGCTATGCTGGCTAAGGCCGTCAAGGAGTATCCCGATATTCCCCGTCTGCGTCTGATTTATGCCAGCGCACTGGTTCATCTGGATAAGTTGAGTGAAGCTCGTGAGCAGTTTCAGGTGCTTTTGAATCAGTCGCCCTATGATGTCGAGATTCTGTTGTCTTTGGCACTGATTTCTCTTGAAAGCGGTATGGTAGCAGAGTCAGAAAACTACTTTAAACAGCTGTTGGCGCTGGGACAGAGAAAAAGTACCGCTAATTATTACCTGGGATGGATGGCGGAACAGAAAGGGGAATATGACCAGGCTCAGGAGTATTTTCTGAATGTGATGCCAGGCAAGGAGTTCATGACGTCAAGGGTTGCCCTTGTCCAGATGCTGCTCAAGCAGGGTAAAGTGGCAGAGGCTCGACAGCAATTGGAAGAAGATCGCAACCGATTCCCGGTGCATGCTGAGCAGCTTTATTTGCTTGAGACAGAAATTCTGGTGAATAGCGGAGAGCTTGACGATGCTTTAAAACTGTTTTCAGACGCTGTGCTGCGCTACCCCGACAATGTTAACCTGGTTTATGGTCGGGCTATGGTCTACGAGAAGTTGGGAAGAATCAAAGATCTTGAAGCAGATCTGCGTGCCATTATTAAGTCTCAGCCAGAAAATGCGGCAGCTCTTAATGCCCTTGGTTATACCTTGGCGGATCGTACCAACCGCCTTGAAGAGGCAAGAGAGTTGATCGAGAAAGCCTATGTGCTGGATGAAGATGACCCTGCCATTATGGACAGCATGGGGTGGGTACAGTACCGTCTGGGTAACTATCAGGCTGCCCTTGTTTATCTCAAAAAAGCCTATGAAAAGTATCCCGATCATGAGGTGGCTGCTCATCTGGGTGAAGTGCTATGGGCTCTGGGGCGCAAACAAGATGCACGAGCTTTGTGGGATGAAGCTTTGCAGAAGACTCCGGACAGTGACGTTCTGAAAAAGACCCGTGAGCGATTGGAAAGGCAGCACAAAGAGAGCGATGTTCTGGCGGACCCTAAGGTTTCTATCGTAAAGTAAGCTTGATGAGTCCTCTGTTATGCATCTAACACAACAGGCCGCAGGGCCTGTTTCATAAAACGCAAAAACTGGCAGGCTGTATGCAGATACCGTTTTTTTCCTCATACCTGACTGACCCTTCATTACAGCTAAAACTGGCTCTTCTTATGATTTTTGCCCTGATTCTCTCTGGCTGTGCCATTGCTCCAAAGCCGGAGAAAGGGCTTTCAGAGGCTCAGCGTCAGTCGCTGTGGCAGGTTCATCAAAAGCAGCTGAGAGGTCTGGGTCATTGGAACCTGAAAGGGCGAATGGGTTTGAGAGTTCCCGGAGATTCTGGAACCCTGTCCCTGGAATGGCAGCAGAATAAAGAGAGCTATCTCATCTATCTGGACGGCCCTCTGGGGCAGTCGGTGGCAAAAATTAGTGGTCAACCGGGTTTCGTAGCGCTGGAAGCCTCGGGTAAGCGTTATCAAGACCGCAATCCTGAGAAGCTTCTTTTTGAGCTGACCGGTTGGGATTTACCTGTCAGCCTGCTGCGATACTGGGTTATGGGGCTGCCCAGTCCTGAGAGTAAGGCTATTACCCAGTTAAATAACCGGGGGTATCCTGAGCTGATCGTTCAAAAGGGGTGGCAAGTTGAATATCTGCAGTACAAGGACTTCTCCGGAGTCACTCTGCCTGTCAGGATAAAAATCCGACAGGATGGGGTGCAGGCAACACTGTTTGCCAGAAGCTGGCAACTCAAATAAGCTTTCATTTTTTATCTTTAATATCTCTTTTGCTCAGCAGATTTGTGAGCGTTTTGCATCACCCTGCTATAAGGCAGAAGTTGTTTAATTATTCATGACTGCAATTTCAGGATGGTTCGTTGATGTCGTCTTCAACTCTGGTTCTGCCTGCTCCGGCCAAGCTAAACCTTTTCTTGCATATAGTCGGACGTCGGGAAGACGGTTATCATCAGCTCCAGACCATTTTCCAGTTTCTGGATTTTGCTGATGAACTGACCTTTGAGCATCATGACAGTTTATTACTAAGTTGTGACGTTCCAGAGCTGGTCAGTGATGACAATCTTATTCTCAGGGCTGCCCGTCTTTTACAAGACCTCACTGGTTGTGAAAAGGGCGCCAGGATCAGGCTCGTTAAACGTTTACCCATGGGGGGTGGAGTGGGTGGAGGAAGTTCCGATGCAGCCACAGCACTTCATGGCCTGAATATTTTGTGGGAGTTGGGTCTGGATGAAGATACGCTGGCAGAGCTGGGGCTGAAGTTGGGGGCCGATGTGCCGGTTTTTGTCAGGGGGTACGCTGCTTTTGCCGAGGGAGTTGGCGAGGAGTTAACGCCTGTCAGGCCTGAGGAGAACTGGTATCTGGTTCTCAAGCCTGACTGTCACGTCAACACAACCGAAATGTTCCGTCATCAGGAATTGACAAGAGATACTCGTCCCATTAAAGTTTGCGCCGCATTAAACGGGCTGCATGGAAATGAGTTGACCAATGACTTTCAGCCATTGGTTCGAAGGCTGTATCCGGAAGTTGATAAATGTTTAATGCTGTTGGATAATTCCGGAAATTCGAGTGTGGGGCAGGCCATGATGAGTGGTTCGGGTGCCTGTGTGTTTATGCCGTTTGCCAGTCGTGAAGAGGCGGAAACGACTCTGGCAGGAATCGACTCTGACGTCGAAGGTTTTGTTGTCAGTGGTGTCAATATATCTCCGCTTCACAACTCGATCAGTCAACTTCGATCATGTGTGAATTAAACTTCATTATCCCGCTGAAAGTGACTGTAAATTATGTTACTGGGGTGTCGCCAAGCGGTAAGGCAGCAGGTTTTGATCCTGCCATGCGGGG
>NZ_JAHHPQ010000628.1:0-1456 GCF_024606245.1 Endozoicomonas sp. SESOKO2 | reverse complement strand
GATGCCCCCGGGTGAATGCACAGCTTTCTGACGCAATAGCCTTCATCCACTGACAGGTTTTTGTAATGCCCCCAGGGACGAAAGACTTCTTCCTCTTGCGACAGTGAATCGACCGGGTCACTCTGGAACTGTTTTGCCAGCTTGCCCACCAGCTGAACATGATCTTCTGAGGCCACCATCACCGCATCGTGGCTGTCAATGATCACCAGATTATCAACACCGACTGCTGCTACAGTTCTATGACCGGAGCGGATATAACTATTACTGCACTGCTCAATGATCGCTTTGCCCTCAATGACGTTTCCGGCCTCATCCGATTCAGAGCAAGCCTGAAGAGCAGTCCAACTGCCGATATCTGACCACCCACAGGCAACAGGAACTACCACCCCCTTTCGGGTATGTTCCATAACGGCATAGTCAATGGAACGGGAAGGGCTTCTTGTGTAGGCTTTTTCATCTATTCGAAGGAATTGCAAATCACTATGCAGACGCCTCAGGGCTTCGTGACAGGCTACAACGATACCAGGCTCATTACGTTGTAATTCATCCAGATAGGCCTCTGGCTGAAACATAAAAATACCACTGTTCCAGTAATAATCTCCCGATTCCACATACTTTCTGGCTGTGTCCAGATCAGGCTTTTCACGAAAACTCTCTATCCGATAGGCATTGCCTTTTCGCCCTCCCCGTTTGATATAGCCGTAGCCTGTGTGAGGCTCCTCCGCCTCAACACCCAGAGAGACAAGCGCCCCGGTCAGGGCATGTTGTTCAGCGATTTTGAGTGCCTGCTGAAATGCCTTGATATCGAGTATTCTATGATCCGCAGGTAGCACCAGCAGAGGCTCATTCTTGCCAAGCGCTACTCTCTGCAAGGCGACCAACGCCAGCGCCGGTGCGGTATTTCTGGCCACGGGCTCAAGAAAGATCGATTCCAGTGGCTGATGGATCTGGCGGCTGTGTTCAAGCACCTTAAAACGATGAGATTCATGACAGATAACAATGGGCTTCTGTTCGTTCACGCCCTTCAGACGAAGCAGAGTTTCCTGAATCAGAGAATGATCCGAAAGTAACCGCAGAAACTGCTTTGGATGGTCTGTCCGGCTTAAAGGCCACAGGCGTGTGCCACTGCCCCCTGAAAGAATAACCGGTATCATGCGTTGTTCACCTTATACTGCGGGCTTGTCATTCTTGGTTAAGTTTCCCTTGAGGGGTATAGTACCGCTCTATACCCGGCTATTAAACAGGGTAACCCGTCCGTTTTTTCTTAAATTTATTGACTCACCTCCCTCCAGGCTTGCACGACAGTTTCCAGAACCCAGTCACCCTCAATGCTTTTTCCAGATGCTGCCCACTTTTCCATGTGTGTAAAGACATAATACTGATAGGCAAGTCCCCAGAGGGCTTCTTCAAACTCCGTCTTGGCATCAATCATTAGCGATAAGAGCTTTTTTGCCTC
>NZ_JAHHPQ010000010.1:0-4055 GCF_024606245.1 Endozoicomonas sp. SESOKO2 | reverse complement strand
AAATTTATATTAAAGACACGAGAGTTATCATTTCAAGCTGTAGTCTTAGAAGTGACCAGCCAACCTGCTAAAGGGATTAAGCGCCCGATTGAGGACGCCCTGAAAAATGACAATATGACTGCCAATTTATGAATTGAACTAAGTATTAATATCTTGGTCAAAGTAAATAATCACAAACTTTTTATAAGTTCAAACTGAATAAAGTTTTTGATCTTATTACTGACTCATAGACATGGAGAGTAATCATGTTTAAAGGTATGGACACTGCCAATTCACACGTTCAGATGGCAGAACAAGGCATAACAGAACAAACTCCCCCTTGTAAACCTGAGGATGGCTCACAAAGCCATGACATCGCCCCTTATCTGAAGACCGACGGCAACGGAGTCCGCGAACAACAAACCGTCGGTCTTTCGAGTCGTACCGTGACTGATTTGAAGACGCCTTCCAGGCCATATCCCGGCACTTCCAAATATACACCAGTCCATATGGATAACAATCCCCGGAGCAATTACTGTGCGACCTATGCCAATATACCGCATGGCGTTGAACCGAAAACTGTCCGGATCGGCAACCAGAAACTGATGACGCTGGATACTTCGCAACCCTTTGTTGATCCTGCCCAGGCTACAAAAAGGCGCTTTTTGGATTTGTATAATTTCAGCTTTCTGGCTAATTTTTTAAGCAAAAACAACACAATCGAATGTATTGTGGATATTGGCTGTCACAACGCAAAACTATCCCTGTTAATGCAAAACTACCTCAATGAACAGGGATTCAGGATCAAAGTTATTCCTGTGGATGTGCGCAATGATTACGCCAATGAGGCTAACGATGCCAAGCCACTCCCCATAAACCTGATCCCGGCTCAGGAAATTGCTGACGCTTCACCGGCGACCACTTTGTTTACCGCTATACACCCTTTTACCGGCTCAGGCTCAGTTGCAAAACGACTGAACAGGGAGATTACAGAGGGAATGACTGACTTTTATCTGACCGCACTGATAAAAAACAATCCCGGCTGCTTTGTCCTGACCACTGAAGACCCTTATGTATCCTCACCGCAGCGCTATATTCCCCCGGAACTGCTGTACACCAGACATTATCACGCATTCGCGAATTTCTTTACTCCTGAGGCTACTGCGACAGAGACTGCCATTCGTGAGGCAAAAGCCGCAAGAATGAATGCAGAAAACAGTGATATTCACCGGTTAAACCAGTTGCTGGCAAAACTTCCTGAACAGCGGGATAGCTACCAAGCTGCGATCTCCACGTTGAAAGATCAATTACAACCGGAAATGCTCAGAAACCCTGATCAATGTTGGCCAGACTACATCTTCAGGAAGTATCTTCATGAAAGGTCACGTATCGAGAATTTTAGATCTTTCAATGATATTAAATATGACGCGGAAAGAAATGGATTGGAGCTGCGCTGCTGGCATGTCTATCGTCAGGATGTCAGTGCCTTAAAAGTTGCCAGCCAGGCGGCTAAATCAAATTGAAGCTATGGAAAAGCTGTCGACCAGACAGCCCGGTTTTGCGGTGGGGATACACAAGCTGCTAGAAACAGTTTGTAGGTCTGGGCAGACCTGCAATTCTGGCAGCCAGTTTGGCGGGGCTGCCGGGAAACAGCTTCATCAGATAGAGACTGTTACCTTTCTCTTTTCCCAGCTGGTTGGCAACGTATTTCACAAAAGGTCTTTGACTGGGAGCGTGTTCAAATTGCTGATAATATTCCCTGAGCAGATTAAGGATTTCCCAGTGTTCATCGGTCAGTTCAACATGGTCTTCTGCTGCCAACTGACCAGCGACCTCTGGATTCCAGTCACTAAGGTTGACCAGATAGCCGTCTTTATCAAGCTTCAAATCCGACATATTCTAAAACCAGCTCACCACTTTATCGTTGGCCACCGTCAACTCAACAAATCCCTGATAGTCCACCATATCGATATCCAGATCGTCTCTGTTCGTCATTCCCCGGGCCAGAACATCCGCCTCCAGCACATAGACGGCTATATGCCTGAGGAGATCAGACAAAACATCACTGGCTTCATACAAAGCGTAAACGCCCTCTTCCAGAAGCAGAACACTGTCACCCGGATTAAGGGCTCTCAGGCACAGTTCCAGGGGTTGTCCGGCTTTATTGACCGTATGTAAAGTAGCCATCAGAAACTCAATACCTTATCTTGCTGTGCCAGGAAAGATGCCACCGCGTCTCCTTCCAGAAGCGTGTACAGAGGTAACAACTGCTCGGGATCAAGATGACGCTCTGCCAGCGACTCTCCATCCACATAAACCGTTTCAATCCCATAGAGTTCGAGAGATTGGAACAGGGATGAAAGTTTTTTCTTTTCCAGCTGCCCGGGAGATTGTCCGTCCAATATCTGATAAACACCATCACCCATCAGCAACAGACTGGTTGGGATCTCATAGGAAGCAGAAACCAGGGCAGCGTCCAGCGCTTCTCTGGCAAACTGGCCACGATAAGGGGCCTGAGTTGAAATAATGCAAATAGATTGACTCATGCTCAGTCTCCAAAAGTCACCAGACGATCAGCTTCAACGGTCGCTTCGAGTAACTGACCTAATCCCGAGAGTTCATACCCCTCCCTGAAATTGCTGGCTGGCAGTTCATATCTTTCAGCTTCTTCGGTATTCACCACACCTCTGCGAAGAGCCGCTGCGATGCAGACTACCGCATCAATACCCTGCTCTGTGATCAGCTTTTGCCATTGCTCCGGCAGATTCACCTCATCCTGTGGCGGTGAAACCAGGCTGGAAGCATTGTGCACTCCATCCTGATAAAAAAAGACTCGAATGATCTCATGGCCCGCAGCCAGCAAGGCCCTGGCAAAAGAAAGTGCTGTCAGAGAAGACTGCCCGGTACCGGAAGCACCGTAGACAGCCAGTGCATATTTCATTCACAGACTCCCGTCTACAAAAAGTTTCTATAACCGTCACTGGTGCAAAAAAAATACCCCGGGAATACCGAGGTATTTTCATAAATTACTGAATACTTAGTCGTCAGACATGCCCAGCAGAGAGAGCAGAGCAGTAAACAGGTTGTAGATATTCAGGTAGAGAGAGACGGTAGCGCGGATGTAGTTGGTTTCGCCGCCGTGGATGATACGGCTGGTGTCAAACAGGATGAAGCCGGACATCAACAGCACAATAGCAGCAGACAGAGCCATGGATGCCGCCGGGATCTGGAAGAAGATCAGGGCGATACTGGCAATCACGGCCACAATCAGGCCCACCATCAGGAAGCCTCCCATAAATGAGAAGTCCTTGCGGGTAACCAGCACGTAGGCTGAGAGGGCAAAGAACACAACGGCTGTTCCGCCCAGCGCCTGCATCACCAGAGAAGGACCATTAGGCAGCGCCAGATAGAAGTTCAGCATAGGCCCAAGGGCAGCACCCAGAACGCCGGTGAAAGCAAAAACAGCCACCAGACCTTTGCCTGAGTCAGCGGTTTTATTGACAACAAAAATCAGACCAAAACCTACCAAGCTGAGCACCAGGGCAGTGATACGACTGATTTCCAGTGCCATAGCCACACCCGCAGTAAAAGCACTGAACAGCAGTGTCATACCTAGCAACAGGTAGGTGTTGCGCAAAACACTATTGATTTCAATGCCGCTGCCAACCTGTGTCGGCCTTGACGCTAAAACGGTGGATTTGCGTTCCATTTTTTATTCCTCGCATTGGGGCTTATATAGGGAGTATACCAGAGCTGAACACACCGGCTATATCGAGATTCTCTTTTTACAGGATGCCCACAGTACCCCGCAGGCATTACAAAACCGTAACAGCCGTAACTTTTTTCCGGTGCCATGCCGTAAAGATTTTTCCAATCAGGAGATATTCTTTGGTTTTCAAGGGTTTGACAGTTGATCGTTTTCAGGTAATATTCAATCCCGTTGCTGCGGAGGGATGGCTGAGCGGTTGAAAGCACCGGTCTTGAAAACCGGCGTGGGTTAATAGCCCACCCAGGGTTCGAATCCCTGTCCCTCCGCCACTTCTCAAAGTGCAGTAACATCCTCGGGGTTCAGCTGG
>NZ_JAHHPQ010000627.1:0-1772 GCF_024606245.1 Endozoicomonas sp. SESOKO2 | reverse complement strand
ATATTCTGGCCGGTGACGCCCACCCGGGCTTCCATCTGTTTGCCACCATCAACCCACCGGAGTACAGCGGGCGAAAACCTTTATCACCGGCGCTGAAAGGACGTTTCCGACATTTGCCGATCCGGCAGTATAACCCGGCAGAATTGCAGACCATTGCTGAGAAAGTGTTACCACAGACCCCGGAAGGGAAAATCATGGCTAAAAAGCTGACAGAAGCACATTGTCGATTAAGGACTTACCTGCAACAAAAAAACCTGCCGTTGCAACCGACCAGTCTTGATTTACAGAATGTGGCCAGGGCCGTTATCAGAGCAGGGGATTTTACTGAAAACGGACTTCGTCAATGCCTCAATCGGCACTACCGGCTTTATCTGATGGCCACCAACCTGTCACTGGAGGAACTGCCAGAGCCACCGGCTCTTGCGGTGGGTAACGGAGCGCTTGATCCTGAAATGAGCCAATGGTTCTACCAAACGGTATCCGGCATTAATCGCCCGTGGTTTATACGACACAGTGATCGCGACAGTATTGATGAAAAACACCATGAGATTTGTATTAAAACTCGTCTGAATAAAGAAGAAGCCAAAACAGAAATCATCACGAAGTTGGCTCAGGCCAGGTGGCAGAAATCCGGTCTTCCCCAGAAGCCGGATGAGTCGGACGATATATTCATCCGGGCACTGTACCGACACTGGCAGCACAGCTGGTTTAACCGTCATTTTGGCCAGACGACCGTGGACGCCAATAGCGTATTTCCCATGACGGATGAAGAGGAACAAACGCTGAATATGCCGACTTCCCAGCCTTATCTCCGGGAGGCTGATCAACGGATAAGCGCATGGAATTCCAATGCCGTCCAGTTATGGCCTGGGTTTTGGTATCAGATAAGCGGTCTGCCGAACCATTGGGTTGGCGATGATATTAACAAAGCGCTGGCTGTGGACGGTGATAACGCTCCTGAACCATACAATCCTGAAGTCCTCGAGAAAGAGGCTCCGGCATTGGACCGGAGCACGAACTTTGAGGCCCGGAAGGTTACAGAGTCCGGGGATCATATAATTTTTGATACGTATGAGGATATTTCCCATATGTATCGGTGCTCAGTACTGGATATTTATGTGACTGCTGAGGGTCATATCAAATCGATCAATCTTAAGGATATACACATCAGGGGGGTCGAAACCCTCATGCCTGACCGGTTACCCGGACGTGACCAGACATTGACATTAGCCAGCGATCAAACGCTGGGAACCCTGGACGTGTCATCGGACAACGGTCAATATGCATTGCCCAGCCTGAAGGCTAACGATTATATCGTGGCCCTGCGTACAGAACCCGATTTGCGATTTACCCTGGTCAGGGACAACTATACCGGGCTTCACACACTGTCTATTCCTGAGGCCAAAGCCAACCAGACTATTAAAGTGACTTATGTCGTAGAACCGAGAGAGCCGGGCAAAGAAACACGTGTTAAACAAACCCGACCTGCAACAGATTTGGACACCTACTGTTCAGAAGGCATGAAAAAAGTACTGAACAAAGTGTTTACGACCATTGACCAACAACGCTCAGCCAAAGTACGGGAGCTTTTGCAGGCCATAAAAGACGCTAAAGACACTGATCAACGAATCAAAGCGATCAAGGCGTATTGCGAACAGTTTTCCGGTAAGGCTAAACCAAAGCGCCATGCCAATTTCTTTGAATTTCTGGTAACACGGCGGCAGGGTAGCTGTCGTCATCGTGTGCCTGTTTTTATTGCTTTTTGTCGTTAT
>NZ_JAHHPQ010000626.1:0-5523 GCF_024606245.1 Endozoicomonas sp. SESOKO2 | reverse complement strand
TGCCAACATATTGCAGTGTCCCTTTGATCATTATGGAGATGGCACCGATGTAATGCTGGTTGTGGGTCAAAATGTGGCCGGTTCAGGTGGCAGCTGCAGACACAACAATTTCCGGGATTGACAGTAAACAGTTTGTGATTGACTTATCGCTGGGTGCTCTGTGAGGGTGATTTTCACCGCAGAAAACGGATTCGTCGAAGCTGGATCATTATGAAAAAAGTAAATGGCACTAATATTTAGGCATCAGTCCTGTCCGGTTCACCGGTATCTACTTGTCTGGCTGTGAAAATTACCGCTATTGGAAACGTTTTTAATAAGACTTAATTAAAAAAGGTCTTTGTACTGACCTGCCAAAAATTCAAAGTGAGAGCTCTCAATAAGTTTATTAATAACAGAAAATGTTTGTTTAAGTTTATTGAAATTTCTCCCGTCTCCGGAGTCTGTCGAGCTTATTGCGCTTGAGGTTCCTCGATCAGGAAGATCGAACAATACCTGAAATACAGACATTGACTGACGAACATCGGAGTTAAAGGATAGTTTTTATATGCAACAGTCTTTAAACGTTCTGAAACAGCCCAGGCCGTTTTATATGATCTTTTTTCTAGAGCTATGGGAGCGTTTTGGCTACTACGGACTTCAGGCTATTCTGGCCGTCTATCTGGTTCGTGAACTGGATGTTCCGGAGTCTGAGTCGTTTATTATCTTTGGTGCCTTTAATGCTCTGGTCTACGGCCTGGTAGCGCTTGGTGGTTTCCTGGGCGACAAGGTATTGGGTACCAAGCGGACCATAGTGTTCGGTGCCCTGGTGTTGATGACTGGCTATGCCATCATGGCCGCAGCGGGCAACGACATGCAGATGGTTTATCTTGCCCTGGCCACTGTCGCAGTGGGTAATGGCCTGTTCAAGGCGAATCCTTCCAGCCTTCTGGCCAAGTGTTATAAAGAAGGTGATAGTCGTCTGGATGGCGCCTTCACCATGTACTACATGGCGATCAATATAGGCTCCTTTATTTCTATGCTGACTGTACCTTATGTGGCGGACCATTTCGGCTGGAACGTGGGCTTCATAGTCAGCGCATTGGGACTGTTGGTGGCTCTGGCTAACTATTTCATCATTCGCCACTGGGTAGCCGGTTATGGCTCTGAGCCTGACTTTAAACCTCTGAACTACAGGAAGTTTGGACTGGTTTTTGTCGGTGTTATTGCTGCGTGTTTTGCCTGTGCCTTTGTTCTGAACCATCTGGTTATTGCCAATGTCCTGTTGGCGATGGTCGGGAGCGGTGTGGTAGTGATCTTCCTGAAAGAAATTCTGGGTTCTGCCGGTGTTGAGCGTGGCAAGATGATTGTTGCTCTGATATTGATGCTGGAAGCGATTGTCTTCTGGGTAATGTACTACCAGATGCCGACCTCCCTCAACTTCTTCACCATTCATAACGTTGAGCATGTTATTTTTGGTTTTGAAGTTAACCCGTTATCCTTCCAGTCTCTTAACCCATTCTGGATCATGGTGGCCAGCCCGATATTGGCTTACATTTACAACCGTACTGGTGTGACCGGAAAAGCCATGAGTATGCCGGTCAAGTTTGCCATGGGTATGGCCCTGACATCAGTGAGCTTCTTGCTGATTCCTCTGGCTGCCCGGTTTGCCAGTGCCGAGGGGCTGGTTGCGCCGGGCTGGATTGTTGGTACTTACCTGGCTCAGGCGCTGGGGGAACTGCTGATCAGTGGTCTTGGTCTGGCGATGGTAGCTCAGCTGGTGCCTGAGCGCATGCATGGTTTCATTATGGGGGCCTGGTTCCTGACGACTTCGGCAGCCTCAGTAGTGGCTGGTTATGTAGCGGGCTTAACCACTGTGGCTTCTGGTCAGTCAGCGACCGCATTGGATACTCTGCCGATCTACAGCCATTTCTTTGAAGTCATGGGCCTGATTTCAGCGGTGGTAGCCGTAATCATGTTTGTGACGGCGCCTAAACTGAACAGATTGATGAACCCGGTAGAAAAAAGTCAGGTGAAACCGGCAACAGCCTGATTGCTCTGACATTTTGGTGTTATGAAGAGGCGACTGTTCAGTGAAGGTCGTTTTTTTCAATGGTTTCTGGTTTCGTTTTCTGTCGGGAACTTTCTGTGGTGTGAATACTCCAATCAGGGGAACTGACTGAAAGTGATCAGGCGTTTTTGTGATTTACCTGAACGCTGTAAAGAGTCATTGTAGCTGATGATTTTTTTAATCTTTCAGTTTATCTGGATAAATAAGAAGGGAGGCTTATTCAATGGAAGCGACATCATCTGGCAGCACAAGTTGGGCTATGCCTGAAACAACTGGCTTGGTTTCAAAAATTAAGGTTGATGAGGCAAAGTTTAATCAGTTGGACTGTCGAATTGTCGGCGACGAGAAGCTGATGGGTTTTTCATTAAAATTGAATGATGGTTCAAAAAGGAAAGTGAAACAAAACTATTTCCGTGGTCTGGTATATCGTTACGATTCAAGACCATTAGTAGAAATCAAAGAAGCTGGAGGGTTTTATCCTCGCATACCAAGAGATAAGAATCATCGAGTTTTGGTTTCTGAGGTGATTGAGTATACCGGACTTTTTGATTTAAATCCCGTTGTATCTAATCAGACCACCGGTATTGTTGCTACGTCTCAATCAGTGAGTTGGAATAATGGCTTTTTGAGTCAAGACTTGAAGAAATATCAATACATGATTGACACGAAAATGGACAACATTCGAGGTCTTGATCCTGATTATTTTCGAGCAGGTGAGGCACCATGTTATGAAGTGTGCTTCGAGGACCCGTTACCCTACAACAGCATTGTCGGTTATTTTGAAAATCAAAACCATGAAGTTTTTTATTTAAATAATGAATATCAAGGCAGCTTTAGCTGGAATGCGGAAGATCTTGTTCGTCATTACAAAAGTTTACCTGTACAAATCTATTCTTCATTGAAAAGAAGAATAAATAAGAGTTGTTGTACAGTGCAATGATTAGGTCTGTGGAACCATTTAGTGATTATGCGGTCAAATAAATTATGAATCGGAAAGGAATTCCGTAAACCAAAGGGGGTTTTGTATATGAATAGTTTGATGAGTACTGTGAACGTTACTAACGGATTGCACATAAAACCGGGCCAGAAAGACACGAGTTCAGAAGTGGTTAGCCATCAAAGCAATAACATCATCGGCAGTAAAACTTACAAAACCTCATTTCCTGAAACACCCATTACCCAAAGATCTGCGACAGCGGCGGTAAACTTTCCCAGCGTGCCTGCCAATCTCTGTCAAAATGACATCAATACTGACGGGCAAAACTTCCAGTCCAGGCATATCTGTGGCCCTACCTCAGTGGCCAATACTCTGGCGCCATTGCTGGGCATTACCGGACTTGAACATCAGCATGCCCTGGTAATCAGACTGGCTGAAGCGTTTGGTATGAATGAGAATGTTGAAAACGGTATCGGTCCTATTGAGCTGATGGCCGGTGTCCGTTCGTTTATGGAAAAAAATTATCAGCTGACACCAGACATTCGTTACTACGGCTGGCGGGCTGAGTATGCTTCTGCCAAATCATCGTTTAACCATATACATTCCAGGCAGCCACCGAATCAACAGCAAATCATTGAAAATATCGGGATATCAGACGGGGCCTGGCTGAATATCGGTTTTTACGTTTACGATGAGAACACCGCTGAATACAAACGAATCTCGGGGCATTGGGCAACACTGGCAGGATGTGATAGCAATGGCGAATTGGCAATTCATGACCCTGCAGGAAGAGCACATACTGCAGCCTGTCAGGAAAAAAATCAGAGCGTTACCATCCTTGATGCTGGTCAACTTAACGACAGAAACAGAAAACGTAGTGCAAAAAACGTTCTCTGTCTGACCCGGTCATTCAAACTGCCCATTGATCAACGGGGCATTAATACTGCCATTATTGATGGCGTGATTTTTTTTCGATGCAGGGATAACTTGGCCGGAAACAATTTCCCCTTGCCCCCATCGAGTGTACTTATTGTTTGAATCCAGTGTTACCTGTACTGACTAACTGGTTAATGCTTTATGTGGAAGCAAATGCTTAACTACTGGATTGTTTAATTCCAATAAGTCAGGTAAATCATTAGGAAATTGTTTTATGGATGCCAGATTTTCGCCCCGAGAACGCTTATCTACTGAAAGCCAGAGCTTCTCGGCACAACCAATGGGTGTGGACAACTCTGCACTCTGCGCTTCTTCAGGCAACGCCAGCTCTCCTTATTCGCCCGTTGCCGCTGCGGAAGTAGAACCGAAAGTAAACAGAAAAATAGCTGATGATGCAGATTTTTATTATATCTGCGATTCTTCCATGGGATATCGCTGTGAACGTACCCTGGAAGAGCGGGATATTCAGGCACTTGAATCATTGTATCCGAACCTTTTTGTAAAGGTGGATAATGCTATTGATAGAGCACTTAAAACGGTCGATAAAAATGAAGAGTGTCTCATTTATTGGGTTTCGCTCGATATTGAACATTTTCAGCTCTATCCCGAAGCATTACAACCAATAGCAGAATATCTCTATAATCAATTGGAAGAAGCACCCTTCTCAGAAAATAATCAAAGATACGGTTCGGGCTTTAATATTGAAGTAATGCCGTATGGATTATTCAAAAGTAAGTTTTTCAGTATTAAGGAAAGTATTAATGGTGATCAACAATTATTTGTTGATCACGACGGCTACAAAAACATGCTGGAAAATAAGAAGCTGGTCTCCGCTTTCCATGATCTTACTTTTGGTGATAAAACCCCTGAGGAAAAAATTGAAACTTTGAAAATGATATTTCCTCCAGATCAACCGGATGGCCAACAAGTTACATTTGAGGAGTTTCGTATGAACGCGCTTGCGCTCATGGGCGACGATTTTAAGCAGGCCCAACAACGTGCTGTTGAATCGGGTATGGATCCATAAGGGAGCTGATACTCCCCGAATTTTATAAATTCCTCAAGGCATCTGTTAGCTCATGGCTGTTCGTCAGCTCACGGCTGTCTAACTGACGATTCAGTGGCAACAGCGGTTGGCTCGGCTTTTTGGAAGTTGGGGTGCACAACCGCTCGCAGAACCGTTTTATCTTCAAAATAAACGGTCATGTCCTGGTATTGCCACTTGGTAATAGCAGGTTTTCCGACCGTTTCAGAGACTTCAGGTGATCCCAGACGATCCCTGACGGACTCCATGCTTTGACCTCTTTCCGGCAACAGAACCGTGCTGCGAAGTTCAGCCGACTGACTGCCAACGGGTACTGCAATCGAGTCACCGGCTTCTGCTGCAAAAGCATTCAGATTGAGGCTGCCAAGACCCAACAAAGTCATGGAAAGGGCTAATGACGGTAGTGATAATAAATGTTTCATGACAGGCATATTTTTCTCGCTACTTTCTTTTCTTGCTACTTTCTTACTTTCGTGGGTCGGGTGCAACAGCTCTGCTGCCCTGATTATCGTTCTGGGAAACTGTAGCTTTTGCAAGGAAATGCAAACAGCCTTATTC
>NZ_JAHHPQ010000066.1:0-2208 GCF_024606245.1 Endozoicomonas sp. SESOKO2 | reverse complement strand
TGTGACGGCAGTTTTTCAGGATGTATCCAAGGCAGCGCTGGCTGTCCAGCAGATTAAGACGAACTTTGCCGTTTATATCTTCCTGCAGGGTAATATTTTTCAACAGGTCATCGACGTCAGTGTCATCATCAGAAAGAGCATGCTGACTGGTGGCTTCGAGATTCTCGTAAACTTCTTCCAGAGTGTCAGCCAGAAACTGAACTTTAGTATCAAACAAAGCGATCAAGATATCGATCGGTGTTCGTGCCTTGATGTGTTGAAGTTTCAGATAGTTCCTCATTAATCGGAAAAGGGCAGTAGGTTCATCCTGAAGTGTAACCAGCTGGTCGTCACGAAGGTTGAAAGCAACGTTGATGCTGCGAAACTCCTGACCCGCCTGATGGGGGAAAATAGAACGAATATGAAAACCTGTCTCACTTTCAAAAAATCGAGAAGAGGCTTCAATTTCGTACAGTGCATCTTCGTCTTCTATAAATCCCGGACACTCCTGTTTCAGCCACTCATCTTCACTGTCTTCCAATTCAACAAGGTCTAGCCAGAGGGTATTTTCAGGAAGCACCATATCGGTCTGTATGCGGGTGATGCAGTACTGCTCGGTATCACGGTGATAAGCGTTGATCATAAATACAGACCCTGATAGCAATTCTGGTTTCCGGCGTCTGTTGGACTTAAGCTTTCAAATTGTCTCAAATCCATCAGGCCCATTAGGGAAGGGTCGCTCTATTGTACAGATAGATGCACCTTAGTCCAGCCATGATCCGGGTCTGAGAGGCAATAGAATTATCCATCAAAGTACAGTCGCAGGTCTTGTTAGACTTTTTACCGGGCAGGAACATCGGGACAGTTCTGCTCAGCAGGCTCTAAAGTCATCATTACCAGTCGATGTTAATTCAAGGGGCTGATCTTGGGTAGAAGGGGTGACATAGTAATTGGCAACCCTCAACCGTTTTAAACTCCCGGCTTTCAGCACCATCATCGGATAATATCCCGAAGGGTTACTTTTGTAATTTTAATCAGAAGCTCTAAAGTGGTTAATCCATTGTAAAAAGATGCTTTTTATTGAGAAGGACTCTGAATATAACAACGCTTAGTCAGCCATTCCTCATGAGTCATGGACGTTGCAGAGAAAATAAAAGGACAGCTGAAAATTAAAATCATTCCTTTAGACTTTAGACTTTAGACTTTAGACCATCTTCATCTATACCGGACCGCTGAGATGGGGAAGCAATCGGTTTGCCGCCCCGGGTAAAGTTAATCTGAATTCTAAGAAGTCGCTGGTGGTCTTTTCAATAAGATCGTTAACGGCTTCCTATAGTTTGGTCTCGCGAGTGTCTGTATCCGAAGGCTCGAAAGAGGTCTGCCTGCTGATGGGACAGATTTCTATTTGGTATGGGCCAGACCATTGCTGATTTCGATTATCGAACCAGGTTTTTAGCTGGTCGGCATTCACTGCTTTCGACGTCCAGATGTTAAAGCTCACCGTCTGGCTGGTTTCCCCCAGACTGTACGACACCAGATCATACCCTCCTGTGTATTGCAGCATGAGCCTTATCTGCTGCAATCTGTCGATGTCCAATATGCTTGAGTCCGAGTCAAAGGTGAAACTCACCTGAAACTGGTTTGTAAAGCGAGTGTGGCTGAAAAATAAGGCAGCAAGAGCCGAGCCGAAAAGTCCAGAGGTCAGGCATCCGGCTCCAAATTTAGTCATTCCTGCACCAAACCCGGCACCGGAACTTATTCCTGTTATACACAGAGCACCCAGAACCGCATACTTTCCACGGGACCACGACGGATTTACTACGGAGTCACATACCTGGTTACCACCACATGAGCACTGCATCAGACAGTTGTGCTCTAGCGCTTCCGGGTCACTTACAAAAATGCCACATCGAGGATATGGCTGGCAGGCATACATTTCGTCAGCTTCCATAGCAACCAGACTGGCGAATAAGCGGACAAGCGTCTGCAGCTGATTTGATGGAATATGAATGACCGGAACACTTGCAGCACTCTCTATTCTTTCCAGGAAAGCAGTAACTGTGGCAGTCCCGGTTGGCAGTTTGTAGACAGAATGTTTCGAAACAGCAGCGGGTTGAGAGGTTAAGGGTCGATCAGAAGCACGGGAGGGCGCTGTAGCTGACGAAGAAACGACTTCAATTGCCCGAGAGACTGGCAAGCCCCCGACGGCTCCACATTCTTGATTTTCAT
>NZ_JAHHPQ010000625.1:0-7006 GCF_024606245.1 Endozoicomonas sp. SESOKO2 | reverse complement strand
TAATTCCTGTCGTAGTTGGGCTATCAGTTCATTTTGTTGTTGAATGACTATTGACGGATCCTGATGCTCAGAATCCGATTCCTCAACGGAACCGTCGCTGTCTGGCGATGATGCCTCCGATAATGTAGGTGTGAGGTCAATACCCACAATACTGTATGTAAACACATGCATGCCACCCAGAGTATCCATAAACTCAGGTACGGGGTGCGAATTTCCAGAGCAGCAATGGCTGGCTATATTCTGGTAGATCATAGGCAAAAGCTCGTATGGCAAGCAGCAGATCAACATGGCTTCCAGTGTCTCATGCGATTCCGTTCCTGAATTCAGGCGCTGGAAAGCTGCTGTTGCCATTGCAGTTAAACCGATTAGAAGTGCTGTCTCTGCGTCCAATTCTGCCATATTTAATTGATTGGCAAGGCTTTGCGGAAAATTATATTCAGTGATATTTTCAGAAAGCAATGCACGGTCGAATGCTCGATCGTAGCTTTCTCCGGTATATATGTTATCCGACACTCTAAAGCCGACATAAAGTTCTTCTCTGGAAAGAAAGTGAGGACCAAGAAAAGCAAAAAACATCACGACCAGATCATTATTAACACTGACATGATGAGACTTATGTGCCGCCGGAGCTAAATAGAAACAGTTGAAATAAGGATTACTGTTGCCATTTATATTGGCAGACAAAAAAAATTGTTCAAAAAGATTTTTTGCCGTTTCATTAATTATCTCTCTATCTACCGAGCTTTGACCATTGATCCTATTTATATTAATAGCGAATATACGATGTATTAATCTCAGCATTCTTTGAATGCGACCTTTTCGATACAGGGAATCACCCATATTCACATAATGAAAATATAACTCGTTCAGACGATTAAAGCCTTGCTCAGTAACCTCGTAATCTTCACAGGTTTCCATTCGCTCATCTCCAGATAGATCGGCAGAGGCTAAATTAAGCCTGACAAAGCCAATGCGGATGTTTTCAAGTGGGCTCATGCCGGGTTGACTTGTGCTATTTTGTTGTTTTTTTGAAAGCGGTTTCCAGCTTGTCATTTGATACTGTAGATATTCTTCAAGGCCATAGGTGTCGTTTGCCAGCCCCTGCTGATAAAAAAACAAAAACAGTGAAAACAAAAGCGGATTAAAGGAATACCATAAGGTCATACTTTCACCTTCATTCGAAAAAACTGCACTACTCTAACTGCAAATCACCCTTAACAAATAATCAACTGTCGTATAAAGAAGCCTTGCAGACTTCATTATCCAAGGCTTTGGCAACAGACTGTTTAACCCCCGCTTTACTGCATTCCTCAAAAAGCTATACTAGCACTGTTCGCGCATTCAATAAAAAGACTTGTCGATAACCTTCATGTATGACGACGGTGTCTCCCGACAAAACGGACAGTCCCTCTGCTCATCTATAATTCGCCCGGCACAAAACTCGCAAAAACCAGCATGTCCACAACTTTGTAACACCCTAATGTCTGCCACTGGATTGAAACAAATTGGACATTTTTTGCTTCCTTCTGAGACTCCTCCAACTGCACCTGCTTCCTCCGTTGCAGGTTGGCTTGCTAATTCCTGTCGTAGTTGGGCTATCAATTCATTTTGTTGTTGAATGACTATTGACGGATCCTGATGCTCAGAATCCGACTCCTCAACGGAACCATCGCTGCTTGCCACCTCAGAATAATCCAATAGATATTCCAGGCTTTCTGCCGATGTTGCAGATGTGAGGTCAATACCCACAATACTCTGTGCAAAGTCCTGCATACCATCCTCGGTATACATAACCAAAGGTACAGGGCATGAGTGTCCTGGGCGGCAATGGCTAGCTATATTTCTGTATACAGTGGCAAGTAGCTCGAATGGCAAGCAGCTTATCAACAAAGTTTCCAGTGTCTCATGCGATTCCGATCCTGAATCCATGCGCTGGAAAGCTGCTGATGCCATTGCAGTTAAACCGATTAGAATTGCTGTTTCCGTGTCCAATTCAGCTGTATTTAGTTGATTGGCAATGCTTTGCGGAGAATTATATTCAGTGATGTTTTCAGAAAGCGATGCACGGCCGAACGCTCCATCGTAGCTTTTTCCGGTATATCTGTGAATCAACGTTCTAAAGTAAGTATAAAGTTCATCCTTAGAAAGAAAATGGGGACCAAGAAAAGCAAGAAACATCAGGACAAGACTGTTATTAACACCAACATTATGGGAGAGATGTGCCGTCGAACCCGGATAGAAATAATGGAAATAAGGATTAATGCTGTCATTTATGTTAACAGACAAAAAAAATTGTTCAAAAAGAATTTTTGCCCTTGCATTGATTAGCTCTTTCTCTGCTGCACTTTGCCCATTGGTCTTATTTATATTAATAGCGAATATACGATGTATTAGCCTCAGCACTCTTTGAATACGAACCTTTCGATACTGTGGGTGACCCATGCTCACATAATTAAAATAAAAGCTTATCATCAGTTTAAATTCTTGTTCAGCAACCTCATATTGTTCACAGATTTCCAGTCGCCCATCTCCGGATAGATCTTCAGAGGCTAAATTAAGCCTGACAAAGCCAATACGGATGTTTTCAAGTGGGCTAATGCCAGATTGATTTGTGCTATTTTGTGTTTTTTTTTCAAACGGTTTCCAGTTTGTCACATGATATTGGTGAAATTCTTCAAGACCATAGGTGTCGTTTGCCAGTCCCTGCTGATAAAAAAATAAACACACTGAAAACAAAAGCGTCTTAAGGGAATACCATAAGGTCATACTTTCACCTGCTCTCGTTTAAACAACTGCACTACTACAACTGCCATTTACCCTTGATAGAAAATATCTACTGTCGTATATATAAGCTTTACAGTACCCGTTATTCATGACTTTGGTAACAGACAGTTTAATCTCAACTTTATTACGCTCCACGAAAGGTTATAACAATCAATGAAGTTTAGAGTGGGTACAGCTGTGCCTCTCGTTCTTAAGCAAACACAAAGCATCAGGCAGTACGCCGACAAGGTTCGAGCCTTCAATAAAAAGACTTGTCGATAACTTTCACATATGAAAACGGTGTTTTCCGACAAAACGGACAGACCCTCTGCTCATTTATAATTCGCTCAGCACAACACTCACAAAAACCAGCGTGCCCACAATTTTGCAACAGCATAATGTCTTCGACTGGCTTGAAACAAATTGGACATTTTTTGGTTTCTCTTGTGGCTCCTCCAACTGCTCCAGCTTCTTCTGTTGCAGGGTGGCTTGCTAATTCCTGTCGTAGCTGGGTAATCAGTTCATTTTGTTGTTGAACGACTACTGACTGATCCTGATCCTCAGAATCCAACTCCTCAACAGACTCCTCACTGCCTGAATACTCAAAATAATCCACTAAAAAGTCCAGGTTTTCTGGCGATGATGGCTCCAATAATGAGGGAGTGGGATCAATACCCACAATATTGAGTGTAAACGCTTGCATGCCAACCAGAGTGTACATAGCCCCGGGTACAGGGCACGAACGCCCAGAGCGACAATGACTGGCTATATTGCGGTAAACATTGGGCAGAAGCTCGTATGGCAAGCATCTTATAAACACGGTTTCCAGTGTCTCCTGCGATTCCAACCCTGAATCCATGCGCTGGAAAGCTGCCGATGCCATTGCAGTCAAACCGATTAAAAGTGCTGTTCCTGCGTCCAGCCCGGCTGCATTTAACTGATTGGCAAGGCTTTGCGGAGAATTATATTCATTGATATTGTCAGAAAGCAGTGTACTATCGAACGCTTGATCGAAGCATTGTCCGGTATATATGTCACCCAACATACAAAAGCAGGTATAAAGTTCATCCTTGTAAAGAAAGTGGGGACCAAGAAAAGCAAGAAACATCAGGACCAAATCGTTATTAACATCTATATAATTGGACTGTGGGGCACCCGGAATTGAATAGAAATAATTAAAATAAGGATTGCTTACACCATTTATATTGACTGTTCCAAACAATTGCTCAAAAAGACTTTTTGCCGTTGCATCGATTAAATCTCTCTGTGCCAGGCTTTGTTGCCTAATGGTCATATTTATATTTATAGCGAAGATACGATGCATTAGCCTCAGCATTCTCTGAACGCGAACTTTTCGATAATGAAAATCACCCATATTCACATAATTAAAATAAAAACTGATCAGGCGATTAAAGTCTTGTTCAGCAACCTCGTAATTTCCACAGAGTTCCAGTCGATCATTCCCAGATACATCATCAGAGGCTAAATTAAGCCTGACAAAGCCAACACGGATGTTTTCAAGTGGACTCATGCCGACTAGATCTGTGCCATTTTGTTGTTTTTTTGAAAGCGGTTTCCAGTTCGCCATTTGATACTTGCGAAATTCTTCAAGGCCATAGGTGTCATTTGCCAGCCCCTGCTGATAAAAAAACAAACACACTGAACACAAAAGCGTCTTAATGGAATACCCTATGGTCATACTTTCACCCGCATTCGTTAAAACAACTGCACTAGCGAACTGTAATTTACCCGAAACAAATAAACTTTGTCGTATAAATAAGCCTTGAAGAATGACTCATTCAGGGCTTTTTCAGCAGACAGTTTAGCCCCGTTTTATTTCACTCCACAAAAGTTTGTAACAATCGATGGCATTTATAGTAGGTACCAATAATGGGCACAAAGTGTGACTCTTGTTCTCAGGGAAATAGAGTATCAGGCAATACACCAGCACTGTTCCCACAGTCAATAAAAAGACTTGTCGATAACCTTCATATATGAAAACGTTGCTTCCCTACAAAAGGGACAATTCTTCTGCTCATCTATAATTCGCCCGGCACAACCCTCGCATAAACCAGCGTGCCCACAACCCTGTAACACCATGATGTCTTCGATTGGCTTGAAACAAATTGGACATTTTTTGGTTCCTCCTGAAGCACCTCCAACTGCACCGGCTTCCTCCGTTGCAGGTCGGCTTGCTAATTCCTGTCGTAGTTGGGCTATCAGTTCATTTTGTTGTTGAACGACTATTGACTGATCATGATTCCCAGAATCTGGTGCCCCAAAGGAATTCTCACTATCTGAATCCTGATCGTTAAATACCAGATATTCAAGGCTTACTAACGAAGATGCCACTGGTAATACTGGTGTGGGGTCAATACCCACAATACTGTGTGTAAACTCTCGCATACCATCATCGGTATAAATAGCCCTCGGTGTCTCGTGCGAGCGCTGAGTGTGGCAATGGCAGGACATCCTGTCGTGAATAGTCGAGAGAAACTCGTATGGTAAGCATCTTATCAACAAAGTTTCCAGTGTCTCTTGCGATTCCTGTCCTGAATTCATGCGCTGAAAAGCGGCTGATGCCATAGCAGCTAAGCCGATTAGAAGTGCTGTTTCTGCGTCCAATCCAGCTGCACTTAACTGATTGGCAAGACTTTGCGGAGAATTATATTCATTGATATTTTCAGAAAGCAATGCACGATCACATGCTCGAGCGCAGATTTTTCCGATATATCTGCCAGACAGCACTTTAAAGCTGATATAAATTTCGTGCCTGGTAAGAAAATGAGGGCCAAGAAAAGCAAGAAACATCAGAACCAGATCCTTATTAACACGAATATAATTGCACTCAGGCGCCTCCGGAGCGGTGTAGAAATAATTGAAATATGGATTACGGCTGCCATTTCTGTTGACAGATAAGAACAAATTTTCAAAAAGGCTTAGTGCCTTTGAATTGATTAAGACATGCTCTTCCTGGTTTTTTCCATTGGTTATATTTATATTAATAGCGAATATACGATGCATTAGCCTCAGCATTCTTTTAATACGATTTTTTCGATGTTGAGGATCACCCATGTTCACATAATTAAAATATAAATCGTTCAGACGATTAAAGTCTTGCTGAGCAACCTGGTAATCTTCACAGGTTTGCAGTCGCCCATCTCCATATGCATTGTCAGTTTCCAGATTAAGTCTGACAAAACCAATACGAATATTTTCAACCAGGCACATACCGGGTTGACTTGTGCTACTTTGTTGTTTTTTTGAAAGCGGTTTCCAGTTCGCCATTTGATACTGGCGAAATTCTTCAAGGCCGTAGGTATCATTTGCCAGCCCCTGCTGATAAAAAAACAAACACACTGAAAACAAAAGCGTCTTAAAGAAATACTCTGGAGTCATACTTTCACCTGCTCTCATTAAAACAACTGAACCAGTACCACTGGAATTTATCCGAAATAAATTAACCACTGTCACAGCCTTGCAGGCCCTCTTATTCAGTGCTTTGGCAACAGATCAGCAGTACAGACACTTCAACGAGAAGACATGTCGAAAAGCTTCCTGTAGGAGTTCGATTTTATCCGACAAAAGGGACAGCCTCTCTGATCCTTTATACATTGCTCAATACAACCCCGGCAAAAACCAACGTGCTCACAACTTTCGAAGCCCATCATTTCTTTCAATGGCTCTAAACAAATTGGACATTCTTTTACTCCTCCTGAGGCTCCTCCGGCTGCACCGGCTTCTTCTGTTGCAGTTTGGTTTGCTAATTCCCGTCGTAGTTGAGCTATGACTTCATTTTGATATTGGATGACTATTGACGGATCCTGATCTTCAGTAGAACCCCCTCTGTCTGAATCCTGAGCATAATCCGATCGATAGTCCTGCCTTTCAGACGATGTTTCCGTTGTGGGGTCAATACCCAAAATACTGTGTGTAAACTCTTGCATGCCACTCAGGCTGAACATAACATTAGGTACAGAGCATGGGTGTCCCGGACTGCAAAAGTTGGCCATATTGTTGTAAACAATGGCCAGAATCTCGTATGGCAAGTATCTTCTCAACAATTTTTCCAGTGTATCTGGCCATCCCAGTCCTGAATTCATGTACTCAAAAGCGGCTGTTGCCATTGCAGTTAAACCGATTAGAAGTGCTGTTTCTTTGTCCAATCCGACTGCATTTAATTGATTGCCAATATTTCTATGGTTTAGCGAAACGCCAACATAATTATGTCGGTGTTAATAAC
>NZ_JAHHPQ010000624.1:0-1125 GCF_024606245.1 Endozoicomonas sp. SESOKO2 | reverse complement strand
GACACCGAGAGTGCTGACACCGAGAGTTCAGTCAATGGTGCTTCAGGCATTGAGACTTCTGATGAGGAGCCGCGTTCTGAGCATCAGGATCCGTCAATAGTTATTCAGCAACAAAATGAACTGATAACCCAACTTCGACTGGAATTAGCAAACCAAACTGCAACAAAGGAGGCTGGTGCAACAGGAGGAGCCACAGGAGGAGCCACAGGAGGAGCAAAAGGATGCCCCATTTGTTTCAAGTCAGTGGGAGATATTATGGTGTTACAAAGTTGCGGACACGCTGGCTTTTGCGAAAATTGTGCTCGGCGAATTATAGATGAGCAGAGGGACTGTCCCTTTTGCAGGGAAAGACCGCTATCATACTTGAGGGTCATCTTTATGTCTCATCATTGAATGTGTGCACAGTGCTATATGTCGTGTGTAATAAGCGGGGTTAAGCTGCCTGTTGCAAAAGCCTTGAATAAGCGAGCCTGCAAGGCTTCCTTATGCGACAGCGGTTTATTTGTTGTGGATAAATTGCAGCTCAATAATGCAGTTATGTAAACAAATTCAGGTGAACGTATGACCTTAGGACATTCCTTTAAGACGATTTTGTGTTCAGTGATTTTGTTTTTTTATCAGCAGGGGCTGGCAAATGACACCCATGATCTTGAAGAATATCGTGAGTATCAAAAAAAAAACTGGAGACCGCCTTCAGAAATACAACAAAGGCAAACAGGTCAACCCGTCATATGCCCACTTGAAAACATCCGTATTGGCTTTGTCAGGCTTAATCTGCAATCTGAGGACGTATTTGGAGATGGGCGGCTGGAAATCTGTGAAGATTACGAGGTTTCTGAGCAAGACTTTAACCGTATGATCAACTTTTATTTTAATTATGTGGAGATGCCTTTTCGAAAAGTTCGCATTCAAAGGGCATTAAGATTAATACATCGTATATTCGCTATAAATATAAAGAAGACCAATGGACATAGAGCGGATGACAAAGAACTCATCAATACAACGGCAAAAAGCCTCTTTGAACAATTATTTTTGTCTGAAAACACAGAGGGTGCCAGTAATCCTTCTTTCCAATATTTCTATGGTTTAGCGAAACGCCAACATAATTATGTCGGTGTTAATAAC
>NZ_JAHHPQ010000623.1:0-3353 GCF_024606245.1 Endozoicomonas sp. SESOKO2 | reverse complement strand
ATGTTATTCACAGTGCCGCTTTTCAAGGAAATAGACGCCATGGTTTAACCCCCCACCCTGATTTTTGGATCGATCAGCCCGTAGAGGATATCGACGATAGCGGTGAACAGAATGGTCAGTGATCCGATGATGATAGTCAGTCCCAGTACCAGCGAGTAGTCTCTGTTCAGTGCCCCATTAACAAAGTGCTGACCCATGCCGGGCAAGCCAAAAACGGTTTCGATGACCACTGAGCCGGTAATAATGCCGACGAAAGCCGGACCCAGAAAAGAAACAACCGGCAGCAGTGACGGTTTCAGGGCATGTTTGAGAATAATGTGATGCCTTGGCAGACCCTTGGCCCTGGCAGTACGAATAAAGTTGCTGTTCAGGGTTTCAATCATGCTGGAACGCATGATACGGGCTATTGCCGCTACATAAAGAATACCCATGGCAGCAACGGGAAGAATCATATTCTGCCAGCTACCATCGTTCCAGCCACCCGCTGGCAGCCACTTCAGGCTGATGGAGAAGATCAGTACCATCAGCGGCGCAATCACAAAAGAAGGCAGCACGACACCCACCATGGAGAACGTCATAACGGTGTAGTCGATCCAGGAGTTTTGTTTCAGGGCTGCCAGAGTTCCCAGCCCAACCCCCACAATAACGGTGAACAAAAACGCCAGTGAGCCAATGGTCAGGGAAACCGGGAAGCTCTGCGCTACCAGTTCGTTAACGGTGTAATCCTTGTACTTGAAAGACGGTCCCAGGTCGCCCTGCAGAAGGTCTTTCAGGTAATAGGCAAATTGTTGCCAGAGCGGCTTGTCGAGGTGGTACTTGGCTTCAAGGTTGGCCAGGATTTCCGGTGGCATGTTGAAATCGCCCGTAAAAGGGCTGCCCGGAGCCATCTGCATCAGAAAAAACGACAGAAGAACGAGAATGAACAGTGTCGGAATGGCAACGCCGATGCGTTTCAGAATAAATATAAACATAGGTACACTCATTGTTAGTCTTAGACGACTATGTGTCCCTGACTGTATGTAAAACTTGTTTCCATGCAGGAGAGGCATTCACGAAACCCCTGATTCCCGTGTTTGCGCCCGGAAATCAGGGGGCTTTGCGACATCCCTCAAGAGCGTGGGAACCAGGGGTTTTCCACGCCAGAGAGATTAATGCTTCTTGATATACAAATCTCTGGTGTAAACGTTGTCCTCAACATTGCTCATGGGGTAACCGCCGACGTGGGGCTTAACCAGTCGGCTGGTTACGTATTGGTAGATAGGAGCGACAGGCATCTCATCAGCCAGAATCTTCTCGGCTTCAGTGTAGAGGTGGGAGCGTTCTTCGTCGCTGGTCACGACTCTGGATTTGGCCATCAGCTCGTCATACATCTCGTTTACAAACTGGGAGTCATTCTGACCGTGGGTGGAGGTATTCAGATCCAGCATGGTAGAGGCTTCATTGTAGTCGCCAATCCATCCGGCACGGGCAACTTCGAACTTGCCGTCATTACGGGAATCGAGGAAGGTTTTCCACTCCTGGTTCACCAGAGTGACCTTCACACCGAGTGGCTTCCACATCTGGGCAATGGCGATAGCGATTTTCTTGTGAGCTTCATCCGTGTTGTACAGGATTTCCAGCTCCAGAGGCTTGTCCGGGCCGAAGCCAGCTTCAGTCATCAGACGCTTGGCTTGTGCATTTCGCTCAGCCTGGGGCATTTTGCTGTAGGCAGTGGTCGGTGGTACAAAGCCGCTGATGGTATCAGGGGTGAAGGTGTAAGCAGACTTCTCACCCTGACCTTTCACGTATTGGGTGATTGCATCACGATCGATGGCGTAGGACAGAGCCTTGCGAACACGAGCATCATCAAAAGGCTTACGTTGAGTGTTAAAGCTGTAGTAGTAGGTACCCAGATATGGGGTTACCTTCACTTCATTGGGGCTCGCCTTTTTCAGGGACTTGAAATGTTCAATAGGAATCACGTAAGTCATGTCCATTTCACCGGCCTTGTAGCGGTTCAGCTCAGGAGTGTTCTGGAGAGGCAGGTAAGTCACCTTGTTGATAACGGTTTCATTATTGTTCCAGTAGTTATTGTTACGCTCCAGAACGATTTTTTCGTTAACACGCCAGTCAGCCAGCTTGTAAGCCCCGTTGGATACCATGTTGCCCGGACGGGTCCAGCTGTCTCCTAACTTTTCAACGACTTTCCGGGGAACCGGAAAAGTGGTCTGGTGAGCCAACATTTTGATGAAGTAAGGAACAGGTTGCTCCAGAGTGACCTGGAAGGTTTTGTCATCAATAGCTTTAACGCCCAGACTGTCGGCTGGCTTTTGGCCTTTGACGATAGCAGAAGCGTTGACGATGGTTGGGATTTCCATGAACCAGGCATAACGGGAGGCTGTTTCAGGATCAACCGCACGCTGGAAAGCAAACACAAAATCGCCCGCTGTTACCGGGTCTCCATTGGACCATTTCGCGGTGTCACGAATTTTAAATGTAAATACTTTATTATCCTTGGAAACAGTCCAGCTTTCAGCTTGCCCCGGGATAGTGTTGCCTTCAGAATCCTGAGTTACCAGACCTTCAAACAGATCTTTGGTGATGTTAGAGCCTGGAACACCTTCCACTTTCTGAGGGTCGATAGAGGCAGGTTCTGAGCCGTTCCCGCGAACCAGTTCCTGGACCTGTGCCAGTTGTGTGCCTGCCGGGACGACAGCGGCGCTGGCGCTGGTGGCTGCCATGATGCTGGCGGCCAGAGTCAAAGCCGGAATGCCGACCAGTTTCAGAGCCTTGAATGGCTTCTTCATATTCTTATCCCCTTCATTCGATGACCGGTCTGATAACGGTCAACGCATAATTCTGATTGGAGTTATGGTAATGGGCGGGTGCTGTTGCTGCTGACGGATGTGTCAGAGCAAGACGAGTAACACACGATCCTGTGTATTGCCGTTTTATAACACCTTGTTCAATGATCTCAACCTGAGTGAAGAGTCATCGATGGGTGGTTGTTTTTATTTGATGGACTACTGTCGTCAATTCCGCCGGGCATTGCATTGATCCCGAAAATCTTCCCCGACCCTGCTCATCGGCTCTTCGGACTTTGTATTTTTAATACAGAAAAACCGAATCACAACGGGCGGGTAACCGAATATAACTAAAAGTTTTAAAAAGGATCAAGAAGGTTTTGAACGTAGGTGCATAAAAATTGAATCATTCAAAAAAGGTAGACTTGTTGAGATTTATAAAAATACAGGTGAATAAACTTACTTTTCCTTAATCTATGGTTATAAATTTTTTTCATAAGGGTAATGCAGTTTTTTTATGCTGGCGAAGTTACACTTTTTTTACAGCGCATCAGGGGATAAGTATTTTAT
>NZ_JAHHPQ010000622.1:0-1239 GCF_024606245.1 Endozoicomonas sp. SESOKO2 | reverse complement strand
ACGTACTCGTGATCGATGAGGGTGGCCAGACGAGGCCATGCGGGAGGGGCTGTGAGAATGCTAATGCCCTGTCGTATCACAAAAAAAGAGACCACAACGAGCAACAAATCTGTGACGTGGATGTGGTCAGAGAGGACGGTAAAAAGCAGAGATGCGGGATGGTCTGCAAAAATGCTCTATCTCTGTCATCTCACAAAAAAGTAGTCCACAGCGGGCAACAAACCTGTGACGAGACTCTGGTCGGGGACGATGGCCAGCCACGGCCATGCGGGCTTGTCTTCAAGAATAATCCATCTCTAAGGGTTCATAAAAGCAGATACCACACCGGGCAAAAAAACTGTGACATGACCGTAGTTGGAGAGGATGGCCAGCAGTGGCCCTGCGGGACAGTCTGCAAAAATGGTCGCGTCCTGGTGCAACACAAAAGCAAATTCCACGGTGAACAAAAAATATGTGACGTGTTAGGAGTCAGGGAAGATGGCCTGCAATGGGCATGTGGGGCGGCTTTCAAGAGCGCCCGCGCCCTGTCGGATCACAAAAGCGAATGCCACTCCGGGCAAGAAATCTGTGACGCCACCGTGATCGGGAAGGATGGCCAGCAACAACCATGTGGGACAGTCTGTAAGAATGTTATGGCGCTGTTGGAACATAAGACAAGACATCGAAAACGCAAGGTGGTTGATGTGAATCAGGAGTGATGACTTCTGCCCGGACTCAAAAGGTAAAGTGAATGAATTGCTGGATACAGCTGCTGAGCCGCAATATGTGTCCTGGAAATCCTATAAAAAAGTGCATATGGAGTATTGAAAAATCTGTTCTTTAGATCTGGGAATTCTGTTTGATTTTGTGCATGATTGTGCACTGGCCAAAAGCCATTGGAGGCTGCTAATTCGCCTTTAGTGGAAATGCCATCATCAATAGGTATGAAAAACACAGGCATTTTCCGATTAGATTGATCATACGGCATAGGATTACGTTTGCCGTGACTGGGGGAGACACCGCATGTTCGAGGCTAGTGCCGTATTTAAGCCTGAATTCATCCAGCAGAGTCCAGCCAAACTTTGGGAGGCTATTTCTCCACAATACAGCGTGGATGAGTCAGCCTTGCTGGCACAGCTGACCGGTTTGGCCAGGCCTGATCCGCAGCAGCTCGCTGCAGTGACCCGACGAGCCACCGACCTGGTCGAACAGGTTCGAGCCCGGGAAGATTCCACTCATATGATTGACTCCATGCTGTTG
>NZ_JAHHPQ010000621.1:0-3881 GCF_024606245.1 Endozoicomonas sp. SESOKO2 | reverse complement strand
TTGCTGGCCATGCTCCCCGGCCACGATCACTTCACAGACTTTTTGCCCGGAGTGTTCTTGTCTTTTTTGAATCATCAGGGCTATGGCATTCCTGCAAACCTTTCCGCATGGCCGCTGTTGACGATCCTCCCCGACCACGATCACTTCACAGATTTGTTGCTTGCCATGGTCTTTGATTTTGTGATCAAACAGAGCTTGAGCATTATTGCAGACCTTCCTGCATGCGCGTGACTGGCCATCCTTGCCGACCGCGGAGACCGCACAGGTTCTTTGACCGCTGTCGGCTTTGGCTTGTGCTGCGCCTGCCCGGGAAAGCTGAGGTTGGCTCTGATCCAAATGGGATGACTTAGAGGTTGTTTGTTGTGTTTCTGAATGGTTAAGCGTAAAGGCAACCTCGTCTTCTTTGAGAAGACTCTCTGGATCGAGTGACCCATCAATGGCCTCAAAATCATCAGCGATGGAAGACAAATGGTTGAGCATTGGCACATCATCATCGAGTAACCCGATAGCTTCAATGGCATTCTGGATTGAGTCTGTAAGGTGGCCATCAATGCCATCAATTAGTGGGTCAGAATCGAATGGGAGCTGAATGTCAGAAAGATCATTCAATGTTTTGAAAAGAGGGTTTTGTCGTAACTTCATAGAATTTGCAGGATCATAATGCCCCACGCAACTAAAGCACTGTCCAGTAGCCAAGTGAGAGCCTGAGCTTTCAGAGGTATTCAGGGGCCGCTCAGCGGGCCCACTGCTACCAGATGGGGGGGGGGCGGAATCGACAAAAGCCATAACAGGGATGGATGAAACAATTTAAACCCAAAGTGTGCTGTTGTTGCTGATAGCCTCCGTTACCACCGCTATAGTCATTATTCAGCGGTCTAATTAAAGAACTAATGGGTGAAAGGGTGGCTTGTGGAGCTTGCTGGCTGAATGATTCTGATGACTGGTATTGTGGTGGATTATTTCCGGAGCCAAACACCGTAATGATGGTTGCAAACGGGTGATCCTGATTCGCCTGTTGTTCAATCGGGTTAAACAGCTGTGTATCGGGGACACAATAGTTTTTTAAAAACCAATCGACAGCGGCAACCACTTCTGTTGGAAGCCATAAATAAGGGGTGTCGCTCGTGGGAAACTGTTTGGTGGTCAGGATCAGTTCGTAAGCAATCAGCAGATTCGTAGCGTAAAGCCACTGCCACGAAATCGACTCAATGATGGTCTTTTGTATTCCATAATTAAATGTCCTATGTCGTTTTTTATCAGGTGCTAAATCTCGTTCTGCATAGTCGTCTATTTGGGCAATATCGGACAGGTTGACCGACAACGTATGCCAGTCACGATTTATAGAAAAGTTTTGTTTTAGAGAATCTGAATCCTGTTTAAGCTCGAAAATAAAACATCTTGTCAACGATCCGGCCGAACAGGCGACAGACAACGACAACAGCGTTAACAGTATTCCCTCAAAGAATGAGTGTTTAATAATTCTATCCTTGCATTCTGGTTTACAGAGAAGAAGGATAGATCAAGAAAATGGATGTGCTTTATGTCAAAATCCAGCAGGCTGACAAAGAACAGTGCCCTTCCAAACGGCCCCGTTGCGAGGACGGCAGAAAATTGAGGCTGAAATTTCGGTTTTGTGAGGAGAATAGCGAGCTTATATGTATTAGTCCGTTAGTTTCCCTTGGTCTTCACACTTATTCACTTTATCTGCTGATGGACTAAGCTCATCGTCCTCGTTCAGATCAACAGGCTTGCGTTTTCGATGTCTTCTTTTGTGATCCCATAGGCATTGTGAATTTTTGTAGGCCTTCCCGCTTGGCCGTTGCTGGTCATCCTCCCGGCATTCAGTCACGTCACAGAATTTTTGCCCTCTGTGGGCGGCGTATTTGTGATTCGACAGGGCTTTAGAATTCTTGCAGACTCTCCCACATGGCCGCTGCTGACCACCCGCCCCGACCACGCTCATGTCACAGGTTCGTTCCCCGCTGTGGTATCCGCTTTTGTGAGTTGACAGGGCTTGAACATTCTTGAAGTATTTCCCGCACGGTCGCTGCCGACCATCCTTCCCGACCATGATCACTTTACAAACTTTTCGTCCGCAGTGGTCTTGTTTTTTATGATACCTCAGGGCTCTGGCATTCTTGCAGGGCTTCCCGCATGGTCGCGGTTGACCATGCTCCGCGACCACGATCACTTCACAGGTTCGTTGCTCACCGTGGCATAAGCTTTTGTGATCCGACAGAGCTCGAGCATTCTTGAAGAGCTTACCGCACGGCTGCTGCTGGCAATCCTCCCCGACTACGGTCACGTCACATGTTTTTTGCCCGGTGTGAAAACCGCTTCTGTGAGTCGCCAGGGCGCCAACACTCTTGCAGAGCCGCCCGCATGGCCGTGACTGGCCATCCTTCCCGACCACGGCCGCCTCACAGATTTTTTGCTCGCTGTGGTATCTGTTTTTGTGATTCACCAGGGCGTCAGCATTCTTACAAACCTTCCCGCATGGCCGTGATTGACCATCCTTTCCGACCACGGTCACGTCACAGTTTTTTTGCCCTGTGTGATATCTGCCTTTGTGATTCATCAGGGCTCTGGCATTCTTGCAGACCTTCCCGCATGCCCCTGGCTGGCCATCCTTCGCGACAACGGTCTCCTCACATATTCTTTGATCACTGTCGACTGTGGCTTGTGCTGCGCCTGTCTGGGAAAGATCGGGTCGGCTCTGATCCAATTGGGATGACTTCGAGGTGGTGTGTTGTGTTTCTGAATAGTTAAGCGTAAAGGCCATCCCGTCTTCTTCGGGAAGACTCTGTAGATTGAGTGACCGATTAATGACCTCAACATCATCAGCGATGGAAGACAAATACCCGGGCAATGGCGCATCATCATTGAGTGACACGGTAGCATCAATAGCATTCTGGATTGAGTCTTCAAGGTCACTATCAGTGCCATCAAATAGTGGCTCAGAATCGAATGAGAGCTGAATGTCAGAAAGATCATTCAATGTATTAAAAAGAGGGTTTTGCCTGGACGCCATAGCATTTGCAGGGTCAAAATGCCCCATGTCACTTAAGCAGTGTCCAGCAGGCAATTGGAACCATGAGCTTTCCAGACGATTCATAGGCCAATCAGCAGGCTCACTGCTATTGGATGAGAGGCGGAAGTGACAACTCCCATGGCAGGGATGGGTAAAACAATTCAAACCTAAAGTGTGCTGGTGTTGCTGATGGCCTCCGTTACCGCCGCTATAGCCATTATTAAAAGGGCTGATAAAAGAGCTTATAGGCGGGAGGGTGGTTTGCGGGGCTTGCTGGCTGGGTGATTCTGACGACTGGCATTGTGGTGGATTATTTCCGGAGCCAAACACCGCAGTGATGGTTGCAAACGGATGACCCTGATTCGCCTGTTGCTCAATCGGGTCAAATGGCTTTGTATCGGGGTTGCTATAGTTTTTTAAAAGCCAACCGGCAGCGACATCCACTTCTACAGGAAGCCAGAAATAGGGGGTGACGCTCAAATGGGCCTCTGTGTTCAGGATCAGTTCGCAAGCAATCAGCAGATTCGTAGCGTAAAGCCATTGCCACGAAATCGACTCAATGATGTTCTTTTTTATCCCATAACTAAATGATCTATGTCGTTTTTTATCATGTGCTAAATCTGTTTCTTTATCGTCGTTTATATCGGCAATATCGGACGGGTTGCCCGACAACGTATGCCAGTCACGTTTTATAGAAAAATTTTGTTTCAGAGAATCTACATCCTGTCTATGCTCGAAAATAAAACGTCTTGTCAACGAGCCGGCCGAACAGCTGACAGACAACGACAGTAGCATTAACAGCATTGCCGCAAAGAATGAGTGTTTAATAATTCTATCCTTGCATTCTGGT
>NZ_JAHHPQ010000065.1:0-24716 GCF_024606245.1 Endozoicomonas sp. SESOKO2 | reverse complement strand
ACCAATTTATTGCAACCGCAGTAGGACAGCCTTAAGTCCGACAGGCTGCTAGATGACTGCTTTATAAAATCAGCCTGGAGACTTGGCTTGCAAGCACCGTTCAGTCCATCCGATATCTGGCTCATCCTGACCAAAATACCCGAGGGTAGCGTGGTCACCTATGGACAACTGGCCAACATGGCCGGTGCACCAGGCTATGCCCGGGTAGTCGGTAACATTCTAAAGCAACTACCTTCAGGTTCCGGACTTCCCTGGCACAGAGTCATCAACAGCAAAGGACAAATTTCGTTTCCAGTGTCCAGCGCCAAGTATCAACAACAGCAATCCTTGCTTGAATCAGAAGGTATCACTTTGCTCAATGGCAAAGTCAATCTGAAGCTATTTCAATGGAGTGGAGAGTAAATCTTGAACGACCTGGATCAGCACCCTGAAGACATTGCCCTGGCGATTGAAATTATTCGCCAGTTGGAAAACCTTAACTATCAACCTGAAACCATTCTCCAGGCAATGGTGCATGTTTGCAGGGATTCTCTCGGCAAGCTTCCAGAACAGGAAAAGGGGCAGTGGCAAGCAAAACTGATCGCCGAGATCAAAAGATAGAGTTAGCGGGCTTTTTTGCCCGCCTCGTCAATCGGGAGCAGCCTCCTCAGACTGCTCCATCAGCTTCTGTAAATAAGTGATTAACAGCAACACTGGCAATCCAAGAATAGCGGAGCCTGCAAAAAAGATGGGGTAGTTCACCGCATCCACGACGCTGCCGGAGTAGCCTGCCATCAGTTTGGGTACCAGTGTCATCAGTGAACTGAAGACTGCGTACTGCATCGCTGTGAATGCCCGGTTCGTCAGACTGGAGAGGAAAGCCACAAAGGCCGCAGAAGCAATACCGGCGCTGAGATTATCAGCTGCAATGACCACAGCAAGTATCCAGGTTTCAGGTTCCATTTGTGCCAACATGGAAAACAGCAGGTTACTGACAGCAGCCAGTAGCCCACCGATCCAGAGGATTTTCATCACACCGTAGCGAAGGGCTAACAGCCCGCCCAGGAAACCACCGGCAATGGTCATCAACAAACCAAAGGTTTTGGTGATAGCCGCTATCTGTTCCTTGCTATAACCCATGTCCTTGTAAAACACATTGGCAACGGCTCCCATCACAATATCAGCAATCCGATAAGTGCCAACCAGCAGCAAAATATAGATCGCCAGTTTTCCATAACGCGCAAAGAAGTCAGTAAATGGTGTGACGTAAGTTTCTCTGACCATCCCCCTGGGTGCTACGTTCAGGCTGATCATCAACCAGGCAGACCCTCCACCCAGAGCGACACTGAACAGCAACCGGAAGGATTCAGAAAAGAATCCTGCAACATGTGCAGAAAGCCCGCCATCCACCAGCGTCGTTTTCAACTGGGAAGCTATCTCAGGGGTCAATGTAAAGCCTGCCACAAAAGCGCCTGCTGCCACTACAAACAACCCCAGAAAACGAACATAGTCACGGGTACCGTATTGTTCAGAGAAGGCTGACTGATTGTTTTCAGGCTCTGAAATCAATAGTGTGGTGGCAACCCCTACCAGCATGAACGCCGCCATACAACGATAAACAGAAGCCCAGGCCTCATAGTGGTAAACGGATTCGTCGCCACCTGAAAACCAGCTGGCCAATGCCAGACTGCCTGCCCCGGCTACTATCATACCGACTCTATAGCCTGCAATGTAAGCGGAAGACATCATGGCCTGAAGATCGCTCTCCGCAGCTTCTATACGATAGGCATCAATGACTATATCTTGTGTGGCCGATGAGAACCCCAGCATCACTGCCCCTACTGCAACCCAGGTCAATCCATAGATGGGATCATGACTCGCCATAAATAAAAGAGCAGCCATCACCGCAAACTGGGCAAGTAACAGCCAGGCTCTTCGGCGCCCGAGACTTTTTGTCAACCATGGCAGGGGAACCCGGTCAACCAATGGGGCCCAAACAAACTTGAATGAATAACCCAGGGCAGCCCAGCTGAAGAAAGTCACCATGCTGCGTTCAACACCCGCCTCCCGCAACCAGATAGACAGGCTACTGAATATGAGTAATATGGGAAGGCCTGCTGAAAAGCCAAGAAACAGAGCACTGATTACCCTAGGATGCCTGAAACTCTTCCATGCCTCTCCCCAGGAACGGGTAGAAGCGTTCATTAGTTGCATTCTGCTCCTCCGGGTGTGCTTTTGACGGTTTTTATAGTGTTCTTCGTTGAACTCTTGGTGGAAAACTGTCCCGATAATATCAACATAATGATTGTGCCTTCCAGTGGTCGAATCTATTGAACTGAGTTTATGTCGCAGAACTCCCGGGAAGTTTTAATCAAAGCACACCTGAACATGCCGGGGAACATTTTTTTCGTCTGGATGTTGCTCAACAGGAGAGGCGAGCCTCTCCTGTCAGGATCAGTCTCTGAAGTTATTGTACTGAAGAGGCATCTCGGTGTCCGCTTCTCTCAGCAATGCAATAGCGCTCTGAAGATCATCACGCTTCTTGCCAGAGACGCGAACCTGCTCGCCCTGAATGGCAGGCTGTACCTTGAGCTTGGCATCCTTGATCATCTTGACGATTTTCCTGGCCTGCTCTTTATCCAGCCCCTGACGAACCACGACATCCTGTTTAACCTGCTTGCCAGAACCATAATGGTCTTTCACTTCCAGGCATTTAACATCAATGCCCCGTTTGACCATTTTGGTTTTCAGCATTTCAACCATCTGCACCAGCTGGAAGTCAGCATCGGCTGTCATCACAATCTGGTTTTCACCGCTCTTTTCAAAGCTGGCTTCAACCCCTCTGAAATCATAACGGGTGGTCAGCTCGCGGTTCGCCTGATCGACCGCATTGGTCAGCTCGTGCATATCCACTTCTGAAACAATATCAAATGAAGGCATGAGGGATTTTCCAATCAACAAACTCTGAAAGTAGATGACTATTGTATCCGAGAATCCCTGCTGAATGGCAAGCCCCCGTTACAACGGGTATGGCAATCAAGACGCTTTACCACGGTCTTCCAGCCTGAAACCAATTCTCACGGTCACCTGAAAATGTGCGATCTCACCATCCTCAATATGACCCCGATGCTCCACCACTTCGTACCAGCCCAGGTGATTCAGAGTGACACTGGCAGTGGCAATAGCATTGCGTATGGCATCGTCGCTGCTGACGGTTGAGCTGCCTACCACTTCCAGAATTTTATAGATGTGTGACATAAGTACTCTCCACGACGTTGGAACGTAGAGGTAGTATAGACATCCTTTTAATCGCGCTTGGCAAGAACAAACATTTGATAGCCGAACTGCCCCAAGAATTTACTGTAGATATCCAGCTCACTCTCGATATCCTTCAACGCTTCTGATTCAGACATATCTGATGACAAATCATGGATTCGTTTTTTCAGTGGTTCAGAGTAGTTATCCCACGACTCCCTGCTGAGAGAAAAGTGGTCGACTACATCATACCCGGCAGCATCCATTTGTTTCAAACGAGTGCTAATCGCCTGAATATCAGGATAGGACTGCTCCCAGAACGCCATCGCTTCTTTGTCTGGCTGATCTGTCAGCCAGACCAGGTCGCTTAACATCATGTAGCCACCGGGCTGAAGAAGCGGCCGCCACTGAGTCAGTGCTTTTTGAACCCCCATGATGTAAGCACTGCCTTCTGACCAGATGAGATCAAAGCTTTCATTCTCGAAGGGCAATTCAGTCATGCTGACGCAGACACTGGAAAGCCTTCCGGAAATATCCTGTTCCTCAAAACGTTCTTCCAATCGAGCCAGTGCTGACGGTTCGTTATCTATTGCAGTGATGTTTGCGTCGGTATTGTCTATCAACAACTTGGTTGACAGACCTGTGCCACAACCAATCTCCAGAATATCAGCAGGGGCTTCAGGCAGCAGAGACAAGGCTTTCAGTGTGTCTTTTTCATTGCCTGGCCCCCAACGTTCCAGCGTCTCATAAACTTTCATAAAGTCGTTCATATAGGTTTCGTGATCATTCATGTCTTTTGATAACCATTTTAATCTGAGGGCTTCTTTCTCAGTAAAACCCTGCTTCACCAGCCAGTTAAGATGAGCATCCGGAGCCACCCTTTCGAGGTCTTCATGCCAGGTTCTGAGATCACCTTCACCCAGCATGGCTGCCAGCAACGCTCGTGATTGCTGCTTCAATGCAATGTCTTCATCAAGCTGCCTTAAGCGATTTCGTAACAAATCTTTGTCTATCTTTTCTTCAAGGCAAACTTTGCACTCTTTCAAAGTCAGCCCTCCCGCTTGCAGTTGCTGAATCAGGCGGACTCTTTGCAGGTCTTCATCGCTGTAGAAACGGTAGCCATTTTCAAGCCTCTTACCTGAAATAAGCTGCTGTTTCTCGTAGTAAAGAAGCGCAGTGCGTGAAAGCCCGACAGCGGCGGCTAATTCAGAAATTCGGTACACACTGAAGTATCCTCAAATCATCAACAGGGAGGAACTTTAAGCTATAAAGCTGTAGACAGGTCAAGGAAAATTGAACGCCCGGAAATAAACAGAGACCAATCCCAAGATGCCGAAAGCCTGTAAAGTGTCATCAACGTCTAGTTCAGTGGAGGTCTTACGCTGAAGTTCGACACAACAATTTCTCCACATATGTTTGATTTTCAAAAAAGATTGAAAAATACTCTATTTGCCATTATGACACATAACAAGGAGGATTTATGGCAACATCACTACCCAGAATCACCACCCGTATTGATACAGATACAAAAGAACTACTGGCTGAGGCTGCGGCTATTATCGGTGTTTCCAGCATTAATTCCTTTGTACTGTCCGCTGCTATTGAGAAGGCCAAACAGATCATGGACAGCGAGCGATCCCTGAAACTGAGCCAGCAAGATGCTCTGTTACTTGTGCAGGCTCTGGATAAAGATTTAAAACCCAATCCTCGACTTAAGCAGGCGGCCCAGCGTTATAAAAAGACAGGGAATAAATGAAAACTTTAATTCTCGATAAGAGCAAACACGACCGTCAAGGCTTTGATTGCGGTGTTTCTGCCCTGAACAATTATCTTCAAATGATGGCGAGGCAGCAGGCAGGGAATGACAATACCCGAACCTTTGTGCTGGAGGACTCAGATTGTCCAGAAACCATTATCGGGCATTACACGCTGACCATGATTCCACTGGACTTGCAGGCTCTGCCTGCCAGACTGCAAAAAAAACACAGTAGCGCGGGTTCGGCAGGGCTGATTGCCCGCTTAGCCATCAACAAATACTACTCCGGGCAGGGTTATGGAGAGTGGTTGTTAATTGACGCTTTGCATAAATTACTACAAGCCAGAGATACTGTCGGATTCCCATTGGTTGTCGTAGATGCCAAATCCGGCATAGCTGCTTTTTATGAGAAATTTGGTTTCACACCTTTTATTAATAATCCAGACAAATTGTTTATCACCATTAAAGAGATCAGAGCCAGCCTGCAATAATCATTGCAACTATTCAGTGACACTCCCCGCCTTTGTTCATCAAATAGCTCGCTATTCTCGGTAATACTCCCAGTTATCCATTAGCGACTCCAGTTGCCCTATATACTGACGATATGCAGATAACTGCTTCCCAACCCGCAGTAATAAAGGATTGGTCGGACTGGTCTGAAAACCCAGACTTTGAACAAATTTGTCAAAAGGAACAGTGACAACTTTGTGCAAGGTTGCCATGTCAGCCTTCTGCATATCTTGCTCCTCATGTTCCATGGCAAGCCGGATCAAAAATCGCGTCAATGGCTCGACAAACGCAGCCTCTGATTGGAAAGGCCCCTCCGTATCAGAATGGTCCGAGTTGTCTTTTAACCAATGATAAATCTGACTGCAAATTTCTCCAACGGTAGCTTCTTCCTGAAATTTTTGTAATTCATCAATGGGGGGTATGATATCCGATCCAAAGCCCCTACGATGAGTTTCAATAGATTTTTCTAAACGTTCCAGTATTTTCGGGGATATTGCCGTGCAAACCAGATCCCGGATGTCAACTTCGTCGGTTGTATCCATTGGACTGGGGACATCTGGCTCCTCACCCAGGCCATTCCCGTTAGCACGGTTATGAAATAACAAGAACAGTCCTGTAACAAGTGAATAATAAACAGGGTCTTTCACTATGCGCAAAATATCGTTATTGGCGCTACTGTTGGCGTGATCAATACAATAAATACTGATACGATCGCTCTCCAGTTTCATCATGAAATTGCCCGTTTGGAAATCGGTGTTTAAAAAACAGGATTCACTGACTAAATCCAAATAAACCTCTAGCACAAGTTTATGAATGCCGACGATAATAGTATTTATTTCCGCTTCACTTAACCTTCCACCCTCTTTCCAGTCCGGCTGCCACGAAGTGAGCCTTTCCCTTAACGCGTCTGCCCGATCAAGAGAACAGCCATCAATATACTCCATCACAAGGGCATCAGGACGGGATAAAGGTACAGACACCTCAGGGACCCTGAACTGAACCGGCACCTGATGGCCTGAACCGGTACTTACCTGATACTGCCTGGTTTCTGTCAAATCTTTTAATGCCTCAGACGCTTTTTCGGTAAACGTAAGTTCCCGTGATAAATCACACTCATTACTAAAATTCTTGAATGCACTGGATATGTCGTCAAAGCATATCTTAGAGATAAAACCCCAGTCATGGAGGGTAGAAAACAGGCTGATCATCATCGAAACATCAATGTTAATTTTTTCTGCCAACTCAGGTGATAAAGATTTAACAGCAAAATCTCTTCCACCAATATTGAACTTATCGACCTGGCAAACAGTCCCACGCCCAAGTGTTTCAACATGCCGTACAGGTACTGCTGAAACGGCACTGTTAGCTATGAACTGGCTACCGCTGTCATTATCAACTGTGCCTGATCTTTCCAACCTGGCATCTTCAGAAAGCAGTCCGACATTAGCCAGATTGCGCTCGACAATTTTCCTGATTACCTCAGGATCAACCTTGCCTGCCGAATACTGGCTTGCGACTTTGATTATTTCAGTCGTGTAGTTATGAAGATCTTGATATGATTTGAAATACTCAGCCGGTGCCTGTGTTGCAGCTACGTATTGGCCTATTTTGCCGCACAGCCCGCCATTTTTATGAAAAAACTGAGCAATTGGTTCAGGAGAACGATAACAAGCCACCTTCGCCAGTGTAGTGCAGCCACTATAAGCCAACCCAAGAACACGTGATGTCCTTTTAAGGGAGCGGGTGAGTCCTTGTGTCACTGAGCTAGCCGCCTGAGATATCGTCCTGACAACCAAGGTTTCACCCGCTCTGGAGTGATCGGCTGCAGGGTATTCATGCGCCGGTTGCAATTGCTTATCGGGATTAATGGCGGTGACAGTGCTGTTTGATGATGCACTGGTGGAAGCAGTAGTCTCAGACACCCTGCTGTAAGCACCGGTGCTGGTCACTCCTCCGGTATTATTGGAAACATCCATATCATTCTCCTTGGCTCATCCATATTGTTTACCTGCTATTTTTGACTTGAATGAATCAAAGAAGTTCATTTTTAATTCTTGTTATTTTTTGCCTTTTTCAATGTTGAATTGACACAGCGGTAAACAGGTCAAGAAAAATTGAGTGGTCGAGAACAAATAGAGACCGACTTACTCCGCAGGCGACACTCAATATTCACATATCATCTTTGACTGTTTAAACTCGCGCGGATTATCTCAACCAGAGTGAGCCAAGAAGTGACCTGGCATATCATCGGTGCTGGCAGTATGGGCTGCCTGTGGACAGCTCATCTCCTCAAGGCCGGAATGAAACCCACCCTGCTTGTTCGTGAACAAAGGTTGCGCTCGCTCAATGCTGCCCAGCCTGTTCTAACCATTGATGAACTGGATGGCACCACTCAACACTACCCCATCAAAGTGGATTCTCCCGAATCTCTCACTGACTCGATCACACATTTAATGGTCTGCACAAAAGCTCAGGATGCTGAAGCTGCGGTTCTCTCACTGGCTGATCATTTATCAGACCAATGTCAGATACTAGTAATGCAGAACGGTATGGGAAGCCAGCAAGCGGTAGCACAACATTTCAGCTCACAAACCATATGGGCCGCATCGACGACAGAAGGGGCATGGATGAAAGACTTTCTGCATGTCTGCCATGCCGGTCGTGGATCAACCTGGGTCGGTCCTGTCGTTCAGAACCCTGACGAATCTGTCTGGCACGCTTTCAAAGAGGCTCTGGAAAAACTGCCAATCGATATTCAGTTTACCCATAAGATTGAACAAAAGCTCTGGGATAAGCTGGCGGTCAATTGTGCCATCAACGGTCTTACTGCCTTGTATGATTGCAGGAATGGTGAACTTCTGAACACTGAAGAACGTCAACAGCGTCTGGCAGCCTTGGCTGAAGAAGTGATGCAGGTGAGGCAATCGGCCGGTATTCCCGGTTCAGGAAACCTTTCTGAGTTAGTCAGGCAAGTCTGTCGGGATACTGCGATGAATCACTCCTCCACCTGCATGGATGTCCGACAGGGTCGAAAAACCGAGCTGGCTTTTATCAACGGCTATCTGATTGAGCAGGCCGAAAAGCTGGGGGTGGAGACACCTGTCAATCGGGCATTGATGAGAGAGTTGGCAGAACTCAGCATCCGGTAGTCGGAAATAAAAACGCCATTACCTCATCGACCGTGAGGCGAGTGCCATAACCTGATAGCCGATCCCAGTTGGCACCGGTAGTGAGCAAATCTGAGAATAACTCCGGTTTTTGCATCCGTTGCAATAGACTTTATTTTAAATTGTCCATCATCCTCCTCGGAAAGGGTGTAGACAATTTGCCATTCTGTCCAGGCTGGCACTACCCATTCCGGCTCAGGAGGGACATCCCTGAGTCCGAGCACTAAATGCGTACTCACTTTATAACTCGTTGACATCACTATTGAGCCATCTTCATTAATGTTGTTTTGTTTAAAAACAGTCATCTTTTTTCCTTTGAGACTCTGAAATAATGGCCACTTATCCGTACACTGGTCGAGATCAATCACACCGGTAACAGACAGTTCTCCTTGCTCAAGAGCACTCTTGAGCGATGAGTAGGATTCAATTTGTGTGGCCCCGGCCCATGCCCATGCCTTGGAACAGATGATAACCACTGTGAGAAAAGCACAGGTGATCAGCCTGAAAATATACATGTGTTTTTGCTTGTTGTTGCGTTTTGAAAGAAATCTCCATTATAGGTGATGATGCGCCATTGCATTCGGCAAGACCAAAGATATCTATTTTACGGCTATCTGATTGAGCTGGCTGAAAAACCGGTGGTAAAAACACCGGCTAACCAGCCACCAATGAGAGAAATGACAGAACTCAGCACCCAGTAACCATAAAAACTGCCGACGCCCTGATGACCGTGAGGTGTTCGCCATAACTTAACAGCCGATCCCAGTTGGCACCTGTATTGACCTGCGCTCAGGATCGCTCCGGTATTTGTATCTGTCGCAATAAACTTTATATTAAATTGGCCATCATCCTCCTCGGAAAGAGTGAAGGCACTTTGCCCCTCTATCCAGACTTGCCCTACCCACTCTGGCGGAGGATTGGCAAGCTTGAGTTCATTAAATGCATACTCACTTTATAGCTCGTTAACATCACTATTGAGCCATCTTCATTAATGGTGTTCTGTTTAAAAACAATCATCTTTTTTCCTCTGGAATTCAGTGATAATGGCCACTTATTCTGACACTGTTCCATATCAATCAGGCCGTTAACAGGCACTTTCCCCTGCCCAAGAGCACTCTTGAGCGCTGAGTAGGATTCAATTTGTGTGTTCCCGGCCCACGCCTCAGAAAAAAAGATAACCAGAGTAAGAAAAGCACAGGCGACCAACCTGACAATGCACATGTTTTCTGCCTGTTGCTGTGTTTTATATGAGATCTCAAAGACCGTGAGGTGTACGCCATAACTTAATAGCCGATCCCAGTGGGCACCTGTAGTCTCCGGTTATGAGGGTCTTTCCGGTCTTTGCATCCGCTGCAATAAACTTGACTTTAAATTCCTTATCATCCTGACTGGAAAGGTCGTAGCCACTCTGCCACTCTATCCAGACTGGCATGTCTTCTGTCCGGTCTGGCAGACGACTGGCCCACTTGCTTTCATCCATAAGCGTATTCACTTTGTAGGTGGTTAGCATACTCACCGTGCCGTCTTCGTAGATGGCGTTTCGTTTGAAAATAGTGATCTCTTTTCCCCGAAAATCCAGAGTCTTTTGTGACTTACTCGTGCACTGTGCAAAATCAATCACACCGATAATAGGCACTTCTCCCTGTTCAAGAGCGTCCCTGAGGGCTGGGTAGGAGTCAATTTGTGTGGTCCCGGCCCATGCCTGAGAGCAGGAGATGACCAGAGCAAGAAGGGCACAGGCAAAGAACCTGATGATGAACATACTATGTGCCTGCCACTGTGTTTTAAAAGGGATTACAATTATAGATCAAGACAGGCTATTGCAATCGGCAAGACCAAAGACATCAAGTTGTTTATAATCCCAGCCAATTTTTCATCATTCCCGGTAAAACATAAGTAGACTCAACATGCAGCCCCATGACAATCTCACCTCCGACCTGATCGACACTATCCAGCGCAATGTTCGCCATGCTCTGGAAGAGGATATCGGTTCAGGTGACATTACGGCCTCTCTGATTCCTGCCGGGCAAATGGCCAAAGCCCGTATCCTATGCCGTGAGCCTGCCGTTATTGCCGGACGCCCCTGGTTTGATGAAGTGTTCAGACAGATCGATTCATCGGTCAATCTGAACTGGCAGGTTAAGGAAGGTGAACGTGTTGCAGCGGATCAGGTTCTGGTTTACATGGAAGGCCCTGCCAGAAGCCTGTTGACCGGTGAACGTGCTGCCATGAATTTCCTTCAGACCCTTTCCGGCACCGCTACCCGCTGTTATCACTATGCCAGTCAGGTCAAAGAGACAGACGTTCGACTGCTGGACACCCGCAAAACCCTGCCCGGTCTTCGTCTTGCTCAAAAGTACGCCGTCAAGGCAGGCGGATGCCACAATCACCGAATCGGACTTTATGATGCCTTCCTGATCAAGGAAAACCATATTGCCGCCTGCGGGGGTATTGAGCAGGCAGTCGACACCGCCCGAACCATGGCTCCGGGCAAACCCGTAGAAGTGGAAGTCGAGAACATGGAGGAGTTCCGACGGGCAAGAAGCGCTGGTGCCGACATTATCATGCTGGACAACTTCCCTCTGGAAACACTGCGTGAGACCGTTGAGTTGAACAAAACTCTGCCAGCGCCTCAGCCCGGACTGGAAGCTTCCGGAGGAATCACCGAGGAGCGCCTGCCGATGATCGCAGCGACCGGCGTCGACTTTATTTCTATCGGAACGCTCACCAAAGACATTGAGTCCGTTGACCTTTCCATGAGACTGGTTGATATCACAGAGATCTGAACAGGAAGCCACAGAGCATGAGTAAAATTCTGGTCACAGGGGGGGCTGGTTATATCGGTAGCCATACCTGCCTGGAATTATTAAACGACGGCTACGAAATAGTAGTTCTGGACAACCTTAGCAACAGCAACCAAGAATCTCTGCGCCGGGTTCAGGAGATAACTGGCAAGACACTGGAGTTTGTCAACGGCGACATCCGTGATCGAGCCTTGCTGGACACTCTCTTTCAACAGCATGATTTTGAAGCCGTCATCCACTTTGCAGGGTTGAAAGCCGTAGGAGAGTCCTGCGAGATTCCACTCGATTACTATGACAACAATGTGTACGGCACCTTGGTACTTTGTCAGGCCATGCAGGCAGCTCGTGTTAAACGTATCGTTTTCAGCTCGTCAGCGACTGTCTATGGTGATCCGGCCACTCTGCCGATCACGGAAGATTTTCCGCTGAGTGCCACCAATCCGTACGGTCGCTCGAAGCTGATGGTGGAAGAAGTTCTGGGAGACCTCTTCAAATCAGATACAGACTGGAGCATTGCGCTGCTTCGTTACTTTAATCCGGCAGGCGCTCACCCTTCTGGTCGTATCGGCGAAGATCCTAATGACATCCCCAACAACCTGATGCCCTATGTGTCTCAGGTGGCCATTGGAAAGCTGGAAAAACTGCGAGTCTTTGGTGACGACTATCCCACCGTCGACGGCACCGGAGTTCGTGATTATATCCACGTCGTGGATCTGTCACTGGGCCATGTCAAAGCCATAGAAAAACTTCGTACAACCAAAGGCGTACATATCTGGAACCTCGGCGTAGGCAAAGGTTGTAGCGTACTGGAAATCGTTGCAGCGTTTGAGAAAGCGTCTGGACAAAATGTGCCTTATGAAATCACACCTCGCCGTTCCGGAGACATTGCTGCCTGCTATGCCAATCCCGAAAGAGCCCTCAATCAGCTAGGCTGGAAAGCAGAGCGAGGACTGGAAGACATGGTGACCGACGCTTGGCGCTGGCAGTCCGAAAATCCCAATGGCTATAACCCGTAAACTTATAGCCATTTGATTCTGACCCACCTCCCGATCAGTTTCGTCTTTTGTTGCCGATCAATAAAAGACGATACCCGCCCCGGAAAACTGATCATGAAACACCTTTTTTTACCCTTACTTTTGCTCATCCCAGTGGCGGCATGGAGTGCCTGCCCAAGCTGGTCTGCTGTGCAGGCTGAAAAGCAGATCACTGCTCTGCACAAAGAAATCAAACACCACGACGATCTCTACTTCAACAAGCACTCTCCGGTCCTTACCGACCATGAATACGATGCGCTAAAAGCTCAACTGCAATCTCTGAAACACTGTTTTCCAGAACTGACACTCCCCGCTGTCGCTGAAGAGAATGCCGAAGGACAAGTCGATCATCGCGCCTTTATGGGTAGTTTGAAAAAAGCCCGGGACATTAACGACATCAAAAAATTCCTCAAAGAAGCCGGAAAGGAAAGCATTCTGGTTCAACCCAAGATAGATGGTGTTGCGGTTGAGCTGGTTTATCAGAACCGCAAACTGGTAGCCGCTTCCACCCGTGGCACAGGCGACAGAGGAGAGAATATTCTAGATGCAGTCAAACAGATGCCCATGATCCCGAAAGTGCTGAAAACGGAATACAATGACATTATCCTCCATGGAGAACTATTTGCCCGTTTGAGTGAGACCGTCAGACATTCCACTTACAGCAGTGCCCGCCATTTTGTCTCCGGCCATATCAGTCGCAACGAACTGGATGTTAGCTCACTGGACAGTATCGAGTTTTTCCCCTGGCGCTGGGTCAACAGCCCGTTTGAGAGCGACAAAACGGTTATTAACACCCTGTACAGCTATGGCTTTGAACTGCCCGCCCGGTATACCGATCTGGTGAATACTCTGAAAGAGATAGAAAAAATTCGTCAAACCTACAGCAAACCCAGTGGTGAAGAACCCTTCCTGATGGACGGTATTGTTCTGAAACTGGACAACCTCGAGCTTCGCAAAAAACTGGGCTGGGACAGCCGCAGCCCTGCCTGGGCCATTGCCTGGAAATTCGCTTCAGACAGTGCGGTAACGGAAGTTAAAGGCGTTGATTTCAGAGTGGGACGAACCGGCCATATCACCCCGGTAATTCAGGTGGAACCGGTAGCAATCAGAGGGGAGACAGTCCGTCAGGTATCACTGGGCAGCATCAAAAACCTGACTGGGAAGGATATTGCTATTGGCGACCAGATTTCTGTTCAGCTTAAAGGTGCCGCTACACCCGTTTTTGGTCAGGTTGTTCTGAGACCGGAGCATCGCACTCAACCAACACCACCAGACCCGACAGGTTACGATGCCTTCTCCTGCCTGGAGTTGAAGCCCGGCTGTGAAGAACAGCTGACGGCAAGAGTAAAGTGGCTGGGGACAAGGTTGGATATTCCCTTCTTGCACGAGCCTCTGATTAAAAAACTGATGTTAAATAAAATTATCAGCCGCTTACCAGATAGCTTCAAAATGTCTGAATATGATCTGAAACAGGCAGGCTTAAATGAGCACTCATCGAAACAACTGCTAATGGTACTCAGCACTCTCCACATGGCTTCTCTGAAGTCCCAGATAAGAGCCTTGAGCATTCCACAGGTGGGAGAAAGTCGTTCTGAAAAACTGGTAGCCCATTTCAAAAGCTGGAAAAAAATTCTTAATGCTACGCCTCAGGAAATAGCTGCTGTGGCTTTGATGTCCGTTGAGCAGGCTCGGAGAGCTAAAAGCTATTTAAATGCTCCGAGCATCAGGGACTCTATTGAATGGTTTAGACGACCATGACTGTATTTCCGCCTTAAGCAGTCTCAAAAGCATCAACAATAAAAACCTCTCTGGCTTCCGGGCTGTCTCGTTCCGCAGCAGGATCATAATCTTATACGGGTTCATGCCGTTAAAAAACAATTACTGCGCTGATGCTCCCACTTAGATGAAGAGTGTCTTTTGATTGTTATCTTTATGAAAGGGCAGTGGCTAGATCAAGGACTATCTTTATCATTGCATTTCAGGTCATCAAGCTTGCGTTTTCGATGTATTCGTTTGTGATTCGACAGGGCTTTGAGACTGTCGCAAACCTTTCCGCATAGCTGCAGCTGGCTATCATCACCGGTCACCGTCACCTCACAGGTTTGTGGCCCACTGTGGGAGCTTCTTTTGTGATCCGACAACGCTTTGGGGCCATTGAATACCCTCCCGCATGGCAACAGCTGGCTATCTTCCCCGACCACGATGACGTCACAGGTTCGTGGACTCCTGTGGTACCTGTCTTTGTGATTTATCAGGGCTTGTTCATTCTTGCAGAGCGTTCTGCATGGTCGCTGCTGGCCACTTTTACCGACCACTGTCGCCTTACAGGTTTGTTCCCCGGTGTGGTATCTGATTTTGTGAGATGACAGTGATCGGGCATGCTTGAAGGTTTTCCCACATGGCCACTCATGGCCGTCTTCCCCGACCACAGTGATGTCACAGGTCTTTTGTCCATTGTGGTAAATGCTTTTGTGACAGTGAAGGGCATGGGTATTCTTGCAGACCGTCCCGCAAGGCCGCTGTTTGCCATCCTTCCCGAGCACGGTCATGTCACAGGTTTGTGGCTCTGAGTGGTAGATTGCTTTGTGATCCAACAGCGCTTTAGGGCCGTTGAAGACCATCCCGCATGGCCGCGGCTGGCCATCTTCCCCGATCGCAGCCACATCGCAGGTTCGTTGTTTTCTGTGGTATCTGTCTTTGTGATCGGTCAGGGCTCTGGCATTTTTACAGGACACACCACATGGTCGCTGTTGGCCATCCTCTCCGGCTACCGTGGCCTCACAGGTTCGTTGCCCGGTATGGTATCTGCTTTTGTGACATAACAGAGATCGGACATGCTTGAATACTTTCCCACATGGCTGCTGATGGCCATCCTCCCCGAACACGGGCAATTCACAGGTTTGTTGCCCGCTGTGGTACATGTATTTGTGTGTGTAGAGAGCACGAGCATTCTTGCAGACTTTCCAGCATTGCCGCAGCTGACCATCCTCCTCGACCACTATCACGTTACAGGTTGCTTTCCCGGCAGGAGCCGTTGTACTGGCTACCCCTGCATCGACTGAGTTCAGGGCAACCCCGTCTGAGGCGACCCCTTCTAAAGAGTTGCAGCTATTCAACGGAGCATTTTGTCCTGGTGTTGCTACTGTCGAAACGCCTACAGAATCCAACGGCGATTGAGCTAACCTCATGCTAACGGTAGAGGATCGGAATTGACAAACGCCGTGACAGGGCTGGACGAAACAATTTAAACCTAAACTGTGCAAATGTTGATGAGGGTCTCCGTTACCGTTGCCAGAGTCAGAGCACACAAGACTGGTGAAATAGCCTGTGGCTAAGATGGCATGCTGGCCGGACGATTCTGATGGCTGGCCCTGTTGCTGACTGGTTTGAAGGTTATTTCCAGAGCCAAACATCATAGTGATGGTGGCAAACGGATGAAACTCACTCGCCTTTTGTTGTCCACTTGGGTTAAACGACGGTGAACCGGGGTTCCAATAGTTCTGTAAAAGCCAACTGACAGTGACGGCCATTTCTACAGGTGACCACGAATAAGGTGTGATTTTTAGAGAGGCGCCTTTGGTTGTCAGGATTAGTTCGTAACCCACCAGCAGCTGGATGTTGTAGAGCCATTGCCATGAAATCGATTCAATATGTGTTGTTTTAACCCCGTATTCGCCCGATTTGTGTGGATTGTGATCAGGTGGCAAGCCTGATTCTGTATAACTGTTTGCGTAGGCAATGACTGACGGGTTACCTGAGAATGTACGCCGGTCACGCATTATAGTGAAGCGCTGTTTCGTAGAACCTTTTTTCTGCTCAAGCTCGACAATATAACGTTCTGTCAATGGTTGGGTCTGGCAGTTGACAGAAAACAATAGCAGTAAGAGCGCTGCTACAAAGAGTGAGTGTTTAATAATTCTATCCCTGCTTTCCGGTTTACAGAAAGGAAGGATAGATCAAGAAAATAAGTGTGCTTTCCCGTTAAAAATCCATTAAAGCGCTGTTGTATCGATTTATACGATTAATGTCTTTTGTTCTTTACCCTCATGTCTCATGAAAGGGCGTGTGTCAGATCATGGGTTAAAGTCATCATCCCCGACAATGCTCACATCACAGTTTTTTTGACCGTTGTAGTATTTGCTTTTGTGAACCTTTAAAGATGCTGCAACTAAACTGCAAAATAGAAGGGTATCTTTCGAGTCCGCAGCACACAGCTATTGGGTAATAGCCATTAGTCTTGATTCATTTGGGCACATTCTTAATAAATACGAGCATGCTCAGGGTCTTATTTTCAGTTGATTAGGGATCAAAAAAAGGGGGGGGTTTGCGGGTAAAACGGACTTTATTTGCAAGCAGCTACAACTAGGCCAGGCACCATTCTGAAGTCACTCTTATCGTCAAATAAACGCCAGACAGACAAAAGGCCGGGTTTAAATCCGGCCTGGGTAAGAACTATCCCAATGAAGTTCTAGGGCGAGAAATCAGGTGTACCAGTTAAAGAATCATTACTACAGAGTGTACCACCACCATTACAACGAAGAGTCCATACGGTGCCTGTTGAATCAGGAGTATACGTTAAAGTCTGACCATCATAGGCTCCACCTGGGGTAATGGTGATAACCCCGTCCGTTACCCCAGTAATTGTGTTTCGTGCCGCAGGAATACCAGAACCAGATGCACCTGCATCACAACTAGTAATAGGGTTGGTTTGAGCACAAATACCCACTGCGGTTTTATATTGGCTGGCTTCACTCAATGCAGCATTTACCGTCGCATTACGGGTATAGTTCTGGTACTGGGGAATCGCCACTGCCGCCAGAATACCAATGATCGCTACTACGATCATCAGTTCGATCAGCGTGAAACCCAGCGTCCTGGACATCCATGTTTTCATCTCGTTATCCTCGGTCATTGAATAGTTGCCCAACGCCAAAACCCGGGGCCCCACAGGTCAGTCTCTAGCAACATGTTTCGGCGCTCATGACCAGAGCTTTAGGCTTTTAAGCCCGCTAATTTCTCGTGATTTTCAAGTGTGACCCGATAACCCCAATACAGACTTAGTTACAGAGGCGGCTATCGTGAAAAATCGCAACCTTTTCGATAATAAAAGACTCTCTCTTGCCGCTCGGGCCATAACCGTTGTGCTGGTGCTTGCATCCACTGCAGTCACCGGAGCTTTGAGTCTTCAGACCATTTACCAAGGTGAAGTGGATCGCTATTTCGAGAAAGAACAGGGCTCGGAGCTGATGCTGATTATTCAATCGGGTCACCACACGCTCAAAACCACAGGCTCAGGAAAAGACAATTTCAGACCACTATTGAGCAGTGAATTGGGGCAATATCAGGATCATACCTTTGTTGGCTGGCATGCGGATTTCAAACAAATGACCCGGGGAGGTGGACTTCCTTTTTTAATGCTCTATGAAGTCAGCTATAAGAAAGGACGCACTCAAGAGTTTTTTTCCTACGAGGGTTTGCTGAGCCCAAAGCTAATCGCCAGAGAGGTACATATTAATTAATGAGGTGAAAGGCTCCATTCTGCCAGAAGCGTGGGGTCATGGATTCAAAGGGAATTGAAACAGGATAGGTGCCTTGAATGAACTCAACATAAAAAATGATAAAGAAGATCATCGACAACACGATGAGCGTTAAAACCAAAAGCTTTGAAATAATCAGTTCGCAACCCTTTACTTGAGCACTGGCCATTAGTCTGTCGTTAACGTGAGCGTGTAGACAATAACCCACTACCAGCACCATCATCATCTGACTCATCGGCGTGATGAGCACACCGCTGATCTGGGCATGAAGAGCCGCACTCGAAATAGCCCACAGAGCCGATATCTGGATATAGGCTTTTCGCCCGGAGATCTGCCCGCCGTCTAAACGTTTTTTCAATCCCACCAGATAAGAAACACTGCCCCAGAGCAATAGGATTACAAAGCACAGTGTGGCCAGCGTTCCCCATTCAGAAAGCCACTGTAAAACAACATTATGGGGTGATCCCAGTCCGTTGCCTGATGAAAGAATAAATTGTTGTGGCCCGACCCCAAGCATGGGGTTCTGCAATGTCAGTTGCCAGGCACTAATCCAAAGCTCAACCCGGTCATAGGTTTTCAATGCAGACGAGAGCGGCCTGAAGCCATCAAGTCCATTCCCCAGAAAGAAAGGAATAAGCCAGATCAAAATCCAATAAGCGAGCAGCCCAACGATCAATGCTTTTATATGAACTCGAATGATGGCTGTGATTGCCTTCCGGAAACAGAGGTAGATGGCTATTCCACTCATAATCAAAGAGAGAACAATACCTCGGCTCTCTGATAAAAAAACGAAAAAATACATGACCACTAAAGGAACCCAGCTTAATCTCTGAACCAGAGATCCCATGTCCTTCGATAAAAGGGGCAACAACGCCAACAGTGGAATCAGCCAGTTCTGCGCATGATTCAAAATTCTGGGGTTAGTGAATCCATAAACCGTGTGCCTCCATGCGTCAGGCGGATATTGCAAATAAACAGCATAGTGAAACAGGTACCCAAAACCATAAAGCCCTATCGCTAAGCCGATGACACTGATAACCCCCGCCAGTCTTCTCTCATCAATACTCTTGGCCAGCAGTAATGAACTCATCATCAACAGGCCATAGAGTCCAACCTCCTGAATGCCTTTTACCGGATATTCACTCATTAATGCAGAGCATGAGCCAAACACCAGGCCGGGGAAGATCAAGACCTTGGCTAAAAATGGCAATTGAGCAAAGCCATTCAGGGTCTGATAGCTAAGGAATACTCCAAAGATCACAGAAAGAAAAATCACCTGAACGACTCGCCTGAAGTTATAGCTGGAGAGCCCGAAATTCCAGATTAAAAGAGCCGACCACATTGCCAACAGCGTCAATGTGATTAGCAGGAACACTGCATTTTTTTGGAGAGACTGATGAATAACTGTGAACATGAGTGCTGAATATCAATGGACACAATGATCAGATATCGGCTGCAAGTCAGGCAAAAATAGCCTCATAAAGGGCTGACAGGCTCAAAATTCAGACTGTAATCCTTACGATCAAAACCAAACTAAAAGGAAATAAAATATGAGCCTGTCCTTTAACTATTTCAATTACTTTCTTTGGATAAAAATACTGACGAGGGCCAGTGCACCAGATCCTGCCATCAATAGTGTCGAAACCGCATTGAGCACCGGTGTTGAACCTTCCCTCATACGATCAAACAATGTAATCGTTAATGGGGAATCACTGCCTGCAAGAATTAATGTGGTATTAAAATTCTCGAAAGACATCAGAAAAGCCACAACCGCTGAGCCAATCACCGCTGGCTTTAACCAGGGCAGTGTAATCGTTGTGAATACCTCAAAACGGCTTGCACCCAGGTTTAAAGCAGCTTCTTCCATTGCGGTATCCAGCTTTCTCAGTCGTGCTGAAATGACGAGTGTTGCCATAGTACTGATAAATACAAATTGTCCAAGAACAATAAGTGGCAGACCGGGCCTTAAAAACTCCAGATCGAGTCCATAACTGTCTTCTATCGTATTGGCGATGCCGCTACTGAAAGAAAGAATGGAAATCCCGAGAATGACGCCCGGAATCACCAGTGGTAGCAACATCAAACTATAGAGAAACTGTTTTCCCCGAAAATCATATCGCTCAAACAACAGTGCATTAGTGATAGCTAAAGTGACGGACAGAATAGCAACAAACAGTGCGATCATGAGGCTAGTGATAATACTTTCCTGTATCGCACCGTCATGAAATAAGCCACGACGCTCTTTGTTGTCGGCAAAATACCAGTCCAGAGTAAACCCTTCCCACGGCAGGGAAGGAAATACACTGTCGTTCATTGAGAAAACGGCAACGACGACAAGTGGAGCCAAAAGAAACATAAAGAACAAGCATACATAAACCGTGTAGGTTTTCTGAAATGCTCTGCTTTGGGGAATACTCGGTATCATGATCTATTTCTCAGGTTTCACTGGCTAATGCCTGTTTGAAGGACTGTTTGCTGAGCTTCAGTCCAAGCCAGACAATCAGCGACGACAGACAGAGCAATAAAACGCCAAAGGCTGCTCCCTGTTCCCAGTTAAAGCGGGTAATAAACTGGGTAAAAATCTGCTCGGTAAACCAGAGACTGTCTTTACCACCCAACAGTGTCGGTGTCAGATAATTACCAAGGGTCAGCATAAAGACGACGATGCATCCTGATACGATGCCTGGTACAGCGTATGGAATAATGACTGTGCGAAGCACCGTGAAGTGGTTACCGCCCAGGTCATAAGCTGCTTCTACAAGGCTGTCGTCCATTCCTTCCAGGGTGCTGACCAGAGGCACTACCATAAAGAGCATGGAGGCATAAACGAGGCCCGTCATAACAGTAATGTCGTTGTACAGCATCTCTACTGGCGCGTCCACCACTCCAATCCATTGCAGGAAGCCACTGACAACACCGCTCTCACGCAGCAAAATCATCCAGCCATAGGTTCGCACAAGTTCACTGACCCAGAATGGAATCAGACAGGCAAGAAACATCAGGTTCTTGTTTTTACCCTGGGCAATTTTGGCGATATACCAGGCAACCGGAAAGGAGATCAGTAATGTCAGGGCCGTAGCAAGTATGGACATCACCGCAGTGCGCAAAAATGTATTCCAATAGAGCGGCTCTGTGAAAAACTCCCGATAATGAAGCAGGCTGAACTCATAAACACCGTAACTGACTCGCTCTCTCATTGAGATGCCCAACATATCCAGCTGTGGTAACAGAATCAGCAATGTCAGCGTCAGCAGCAGTGGCATTAACAGCAGATAAAAAGAGAGTTTTCTACCAGTCATGGTCAAGATTCTCTCTTTTTATTTGATAGAAAAATATTGCTCTGTTGCATATCCCAGGATAATGAGACTCTGTCTCCAGCCACCAGATCATTAAATTCTCGAGTCTGTGGCAACGAAACACTCAACTCTTGGGATGAATCGATATCTTTCACCAGTATCTGGCTATTACCGCCATCAAAAAGAATATTTTCTACCTGACCATTAATATGGTTTTCAGACGTTACGCTCTGATCTCTCCGGATATGAATGGCTTCCGGGCGGATAAACAAATCAACAGCGTCTCCTGCTTTAAGGTCTATTTTTGGAAACGCAGTTTTAAATTGCTGTCCGGCGTTAGATCGGATTATTGCCGTTTCACCAACAATAGACTCAACGATCCCGGCCACCCGATTGTTATTACCAACAAAACCAGCGACAAATGACGTTTTTGGCTCATAGTAAAGCGACTGCGGAGAGCCCACCTGTTCAAAACGGCCATGATTCATGACGGCTACCTGGTCCGACATAACCATTGCTTCAGATTGATCGTGGGTTATGTAAATAAAGGTGGTACCAAACGCTTTTTGCAGTTTTTTTAACTCGACTTTCATTTGTTCCCGAAGCTTCAGGTCAAGAGCGCCAAGAGGCTCGTCCAGCAAGAGAACATCCGGTTCAAGCACCAGACATCGAGCAATTGCCACCCGCTGTTTCTGTCCACCGGAGAGTTGATTGACCGATTTTTTTTCAATACCCGGCAAACCAATACGTTCCAGAACATCGGCAACTTTTTTATCCCTTTGCGGCTTTGGTACCCTGTTGCGCTTGAGTCCGTAAGCAATGTTTTCCCCAACATTCATCATGGGAAAAAGAGCCAGGTGCTGAAACACCATATTTACCGGACGCTTATTAGCCGGGATACCAGCCATCTTCTTTCCTTTTATCAGAATTTCTCCCTGATCAGGTTCAGAAAAACCGGCAAGCATTCTCAGCAGCGTGGTTTTGCCACAGCCAGAGGGGCCCAGTATGGAGAAAAAGAAGCCAGCAGGGATTTCAAGAGAAATGTCATTTACTGCCTGAAAACTGCCAAAGTGTTTGAAAACATTGCGGCATTCGAGATCGAAAGTCATGAGGGTGTACATCCTGAAAAACCACCAGCCTCTGTCATATAACTCTCAGCAAAAAACAGGACTGGCGGGTAAAGCTATAACTGATTACTGTGCGGCTTTGATACGATCCAGCGTTTTTCCTTCGATGATTTCCAGGCCTGCAGGTACTGGCGGATACCACTTGATATTATCGAGACTGCTCTGGTTGTAGCTGATCTTATAGCTGTTGCTGAGCTGTTCGTTAACAAACTCTTCAGCACCGGCAGATGCGGTAAAGTTACCCGCAGCCTCGGTGATTTTGGCAGCAATCTCAGGCTGCATTACAAAGTTGATCCATTGATAAGCAGCTTCATCATTCTTGCCTTTGGCGGGCAGGGCAAAGGTATCAATCCAGCCCAGTGCTCCAGACTCTGGTGGTACGAAGTTGATGCTGGTCGTTTCTTTATGCAGCTTCCAGCCGCCTGCATCCCAACCCATGGCCAAAGTGACTTCGCCACTGCGCAGCAGGTTAAGCAAAGCATCACCGCCTTCCCAGTAAGCTTTAACATTGGCTTTGCAGTTGATGAGCTTCTGCTCAACTTTGCCCAGAATTTCAGCGTATTTTTTCTGATCGTTGTAGGCTGCGAATGGGTCTTCGCCCATGGCAAACGCGAAACCAATCAGGGTTGGACGCTTCAGGCGATAGGATACTTTGCCCTTGTAATCATCAGAGCAGAGGTCATTAAAACTGTAGCTGCTTTTGCTACCTGCAGTATCGGTAATCAGACCGCTGGTACCCCAGATATGAGGCACACCGTACACATCACCGTTTATGGTGGTGTTGGCTTTGGTGGCAGACAGCATGGAAGGAATAAACTGACCGGCATCGAGTTTACTGAGGTCAACAGGTTTATAAATTCGATATTCTTTCTGCGCACCGACAATACGATCCTGACTTGGCTGCACCAGATCATAACCAGCACCGCGAGTAGCGCGAAGCTTGGAAATCATATCTTCGTTATTGGATTTGGTGACCTTAACGGTAATACCGGTTTCCTGTTCAAACTGATCAATCACTTCCTGAGGCGCATAGCCTCCCCAGGTCAGAATTCTTAGTTCTTCCGCCTGTGCACTGGTGGTGAGCATGGCAACGGTGGATATGGTCAGCGCTAGCAGACCTTTCATTGGTTTCAACATGGAGCGCCTCTATGAGGTTTGTTATTGCTCACTATTGTTATGCAATTTTGTTACAGAAATGTTTCACTCGTTAAAACGAAGGTCAATAAAGATATGAGCCTGTTCATATTTATTTTAAAAATATGTGGCTGTTCAAAACCGCCTTATGAATTTTGCGGGTCAGGGTCTGGATGACACTGTACGTTCCCATGGGTTATATAACTGTACCTGGCACATACGCATATCGTTTGTATTTCGAGTAACTACAGTACAGTCATGCACCAAGCCTGTGACAGCTATAAGCCCATCAATCACAGGCATAGGTGCGCCCTTTTTTTCAGATTCAGACTGGATACGCCCCCAAGCTATTGCCACCCCAAGATCTACAGGCAATATTCTGTGCTTGAAGCGCTCCATAAGATCAAACTCAAGCCAGGTTCGCAACTTATCCTGTCTTGTCGGCTCCTGGCATTTCCCTATTCCTTTTTCAATTTCTGCCAGAGTCAAAACACTCAAATAGAGCTTGTATTCCTCACAACTATCCATCCATTCAAGTACATGCTGATCAGGATTTTTTTTGAATGCTTCTGACAATACACAGGTGTCCAGTAAATACTTCACAGATCTTCATCCCTCGGAGTTTCTTTACTTCTGTCAAACACTTCAACATCAGCATCCGAAAAGGGAGATGCTTTTAGAAAGTCACTCAGACTATTCTCTGGTGCGGACATCTTTTGATAGTCTTCAAACGAAAGAATGACAGCCGCTTTATGCCCGTGACGGGTCACAAATTGCGGACCGTACTGGCGAGCCCTGTCCACGATATGACTAAACTTACTTTTAGCCTCTTGTAACTGCCATTGATTTTCCATTTCAATCTCCTGAATCATGACACACCTTAAAAAAAACTAGTCTGACTAGTTATATATGTCAACCTCAGTCTCTTCCAATATGAAATGAGCCTGAAGGGGAGCCCAGTTTCCAACATGAAATGAGCCTGTAAAATTCAGCACTGTCGTTCATGATGCGAGGGTGAAGATCATAGAAAATAAAAATAAAAAAATAAAAAGGACATCCACAAAAAAAAAATAAAAAGGACATCCACAAAAATAAAAAAAAATAAAAAGGACATCCA
>NZ_JAHHPQ010000620.1:0-1676 GCF_024606245.1 Endozoicomonas sp. SESOKO2 | reverse complement strand
TGGCAAGATCAACTCTGCTGCCTTCAGTGCCGATGGCCAGTATCTGGTGAGCGTCTGTGATAGTAAAACGGTGATAATCTTTGGTCGGGAGACCGATGGTTCATGGCAGGCAAAAGGCACTATCTCCCATGATGGTCGTGTAATATCGTTCATGATCAGTAACGATGGCGACTATGTAGTGACCGCCAGTGTAGATGGCAAGGCGAGAATCTATGGCAAGAAGGACGAACGATCATGGGAAGAAAAAACCACTATTACCCATAATAAAACTGTTATATCAGCTACCTTCAGCGCCAATAGCCGCTACGTAGTGACCGTCAGTGACGATGGCAAGGCGAAAATCTACGCCCTGGAAGACGATGGGTCATGGGCAGAAAAAGCCATCATTTGCCACGATCTTTCAGTAAGATCAGCCACTTTCAGCGCTGATAGTCGCTATCTGGTGACTGCCAGTTCAGATAGCAAAGCGAAAATCTATGGCAAGAAGGACGATGGGTCATGGATACAAAAAGCCATCATTTACCACGATCATCCACTCATATCAGCCACCTTCAGCGCTGATAGCCGCCATATGATCATCGAATGTGAAGATAATAAGGTGAAAATCTATGCCCTGGAGCTCGATGGGTCATGGGTAGAAAAAGCCATCTTTTCGAATCGTCTCTTCTCTGCCACATTCAGCGCCGATAGCCGCCACATAGTAACCTCCGGTCGAGATGACAGGGCGATAATCTATGGTCTGGAAGACGGATCATGGAAAAAAAAAGCCGCCATTTCTCATAACGGTTGGGTCTATTCAGCCACCTTCAGCCCCGATAGCCGCTGTGTGATCACCTACGGTGAAGATAATAAGGCGAAAATCTATGGCCTGAACGATCATGGATCATGGGAAGAAAGAGCTACCATTCCCAATCATATGACAATCACATCAGCAACCTTTAGCGCCGACAGCCGCCATGTGATGATCCTCAGTGAAGACAGGAAGGTAAAAATCTATGGCCGTAAGGTTAATGGCTCCTGGGAAGAAAAAACCACCGTTTTCAATAATATGTATATTAGATCAGCATCCTTCAGCACCGACGGCAGCCATTTGGTCACAGCCAATAAAGATAGTGCGTCGGAATTTATTTATGACCAGTTAAGACATACATTATTTAATTTATTGCTGCCGGTAAATTATCATCTTGCTATTGTTTACGGTCGGGTAAGCGACGGATCATGGCAAAAAAAAGTCACCATTTACCATGATAGTGAGATCAAGTCAGCCACCTTCAGCACCGATGGCCATGTGTTGACGATTCATGAAGATGAGTCGGCGAAAATCACTGAACTAAGGATGGATGAGTGACTGATTGCTTTCAATCGGCAAATGGTTTTTGGTGGGTTTCAGGTTCTGACCCGAAGTGAGGATCATGCAATCAATAGCCCTGAGAGCCATTCTGAAAGACAGAAACCTGATTTCTACTTATTGATCATTTTCCCGAATCAAAGTCCTGTTTTCCTGTTAGCTTCACTAACATCAATGTTATGAACTTCCATGCTAAAACCGACTCTAAGCCGCAGAATCAATTTTGAATATCCTTGCCAACCAGAGAAAAGAACAACTTTTAAGAAACGAACGATGGACTGCATAAATAACCATTCTTGCCTTGGTGAGCCACTCTCATCAACACCCG
>NZ_JAHHPQ010000619.1:0-1745 GCF_024606245.1 Endozoicomonas sp. SESOKO2 | reverse complement strand
TGGTTTTATCATTTGGTATTAAAATGTTTGACCCGATAGACAGTATTAAGTTCCGAGCCATAAGTCACTGGATACGCACCCGGATAACAACTTTTGAAAAGACGTTTTAATTAATTGTACGTTCAATCAAAATAGATCAGTAAATTGCATTGGTTCATTAACCAAGTCCAGAGTTTGGAATAGGCACTCCATTTATCATCTATGTTGGCTTCCCGGAGGAAAGTCGGCCACTGTAATTTGTCGAGCTTTGCTGATGGATTCAGCGGTTCAATCAACTTTTTACTTCTGGCTACGTATTCCTTTTTCTGCGTTTCTGAGAGATCTTTATTGTGATATAAATTGACTTCCCTATCAATCTCCCAGCAAAAATAACGATAAAATCTCTGGGGATTAGACAAATTACCGATAATCATCGGAATAATGCACTGGCCGACAATGCCTGCATCGGTTTCACTTAGCAACTCGCGCCACGGTTGTCCCGAAGACCTGTTCAATTGAAACAGAATATTTGACAAGTGATATCTGAATCGTTCGTTATCATAATCTTCCGGATATATCCTCCAAGTTACTTCATTGGTTTCCAGATCTTCAAGGTTAAATGCAAGTTGCCCCAGGGCTTTTCTGGTACGTCGCAAATAATCGAGCCTATTATTGGCCGACTCCTCATACTTCTGCCAGTCTTTTATCTTTTGGTCTTGTTGTTCCTGCGGGTATTTGGAAATAGAGCTTTCAAAGCACGCTTTCTTCTGCTGAAAATCCTGTTTTACCTGAATGTACTCATTGTGGAAGGCCATTTTAATTTTTCTCACAACATCGGCAACGGCAACGATTAAATCGATATCAGCATTTCTTAACATGCTGGCTCGTACTGCATGATAAAGATCATGCAGCATAAACTCGAGAATCAATTGAGCAGATAAGTAGTCAGCAGTTTTTGGCAAAGGGTGGCCAGGAAACGGAATCGCCATGTCTCTGTGTCCTTTGAGGCTGCCGGTTCTAATATCTTCAGGCGTACTGATCCCGATCACTGGATTGATATTATGGGCTTCTTTCTGGCATAAACTGTCAATAAAAGCCTGTCGCAACGTGATGGAAGGGCACATCACCTTGCCGAAGGCATCAAACAAAACAAAGAAGTCCAAGCTTAACAGGGCTTCTTTTATCGTGCGTTGCCCTCCGTATTCATCTGAAGAATTTGGCTGGCTGCAGGTCCAGAAACCTGCCTCAACCTGAGGTGCTCTTTTAAGCAAATGCTTCATTCTCTCGATAATGACATTTACATTGAAAGAACAACCGGTAAAGAAATCCTCGGACCTTATCAATGAACTCGCTATGACGTACCAGGCGACTTCATTAACTTCTCCATTATCATCAAACAGTTGATAATGCTCAATCTCAAATGATTTTAAATCCTGGATACCTTCCAGGTAAACGCCCTGCAGGGTAACCAGGGTTGCAAATTCGTTGCGGCTGATTTTCTTTTCCCGAAATGCACGAAGCGCTGCATAGGCAAAGGTATCAGATTTTAAAAAGCTTTGGTGTTCTGTAGTGATTGTTTCTGGTTTGTGACAGCACTGGGCCACTTGGTGGAGCTGAAGCGGAGTAACGGCGTTTACCTTCTCCATGATCAATGATTGTTGGTCTGTCTTGATTCTACGAACCACTTCTTTAAACGCCTTTGCATGGTCATCGGTGCCTGGCAAATCCAGGGGGCTTAAAGAGGTTCCTTTAACGTCTCTGACCTT
>NZ_JAHHPQ010000618.1:0-5262 GCF_024606245.1 Endozoicomonas sp. SESOKO2 | reverse complement strand
TGGGTGAAACGGAATCTGACTATGTGAAACGTACTGCCATTGCCACGCCTCAGCGATTCAGTGAAACCAATGAAGAGTATGCAAAGCGTGTTAAATCAAAGGACATGATGCACGGTTGGACGCGGAACGAGCATTATCTTCAGTTCCGTGAACGACGTGATCACACCATGAGGATGTATGAGCATGGCTGGGAGAAATACTTCAGGGAAAATGTGCCTAAATGGTCATTCTCCCATGCTGACAGCATTCCCTACTCCTACACTCTGGGTGCCTTCTTTGAGAGGCAACAAGGCAGTAATAAGAAACTTACTGCTCTTGATAAAACAACACTTCCCAAGGGAGACGATAAGGGTATCAGTGACGAACTCTGATATCAGAAATCAGCGGATGACCTCTTCATAGCCATCCAATCGAAGGCGGAATAAAGGAATACATAAGGGCTTCGTTAACTCTGAGGTAGTAGTATGACAAATGCACGCTCCAATGCATTAAGCCTTGCAGTAGCAGTTGCAATCAGCTCCTCCATCATAAGCACACAAGCACTGGCCGAGCGCAAGCTTCAGATAAAGTCTGTCGATATTTCGGGCAATGGACATGTGGAGTTTATCCAGAGTGAGGTCATACTTAAGCCAACCTTAGGTGATGACCAGGAGCCAATACCCAAATCCTTTACCACTACCTACCCTGATCTGACTCAAGCCAGAGCGGACTATCTCGTTCCTTCTAATGGCTTTACAGAGGTTCTTTCTTTCATTGATGGTGCCGTTTCCAGCGTTGACCTGTTTGAAACAGACGAGAACGGTGCTGCTCAGAAATACACTAAAGTCCTGAAGGTAGGTGGAGAGGGAATCTTCAGGTTCACCCATAACCTTGAAGAAGAGGAACTGGTCATTGAAGTCAGAGGCGGAATGACCGATCAGGATTCTGTTGAGGCTGTTCGTGATCAAATAACTTTCTCTGACTTATTTTTAGAACCTTTAACGAAAATCGCCAGCCCCGCACAACTGTATAGATTGCTGCAAGGTGCAGATGACAGAGCAGGAAACCTCGGAACCAGTGACCACTATGTTGCCCTTGCCACCATTGAAGTAGAAAAAGTTGAAGTGAGTGGGCGTACATTCATGCGTCTTATCTCAGGAAGGGATCAGCCTCCTGAACTTAAACGTCTGGGTCAGTCGCTCTTTGTCAATGATGAGGTTCTGCTGGCAGCCGCCACCTCTGCCTATATGCAGGTTCATGTACTGAAAGGAAATTTACAGCAGGAAGCTCTGAATAAACTGTTGTCATACCATAAACCCGTCGGATATGTAGTACACATTGAGGATAACAGGCAGACTTACCCTGTGCCCACCGGTTATCCAAAACTGGAAGTGACTGAGGCTCCGGGAGAGATTATTGTTTTTCATGGTCAGAAGCAGAACTCTGCGGATATCGCCTTTGTAGAAACCCTCTATACACTCTGGCAAGAAGCTGAGGGTAATAACCACGCTCTTGCAGTAACAACAAAGGTTAAAAACCTTAAGATCGAAAGCTACCAGTACGCCATTCGAAGCAGGCAGATGGCAGTGCTGGAAGAGTGGGATGCGCGGTACGAAGCCGGAGAAGCTGTCATTGGCGAAAATGAGGCGAGGAAACGTGCACAAGAAGATCAAACGGTGATGTTTTCGCTTGATTTCTATGAGTCTCTCCAACAGGCATTGACCAGTGCTACTCCAACAGATCATGTCCATGAATTTGAGTTCTCACTGGAACACATCAGAGTCGCTTCGTTATTCATCACACCAATCTGGTTGCAGGTTCAACTCGCAAAACACTTCAGCTTCAAACCCGTAATTAAAGGTCTTCTCACTAACCCGCATTTTATTCGGAGTATTCTCAGCATTATACCCGTTTCCTCCGAATTACAGACCGAATTTTTATACAAAAACGAAGAGTTCGCTAACCAGGTTTTAAGCGACATGGCCAGACAATTGATTGAGATCGAAAGCACGCAGGAAGAGCTACAGATAAAAGAAGCCAAACTCATACAGCTTAAAAGTCAATTGCGGCTCACAGTGGATAAAGCCATTGCCAGTGAAAAGAAAAAATTAAGAGCACAACAAATCAGGCTACAAGTTGAGGATGAACTTGCTCAGCTTCGTAACATACACGAAGTATTGCATAGCCAGACACAAACACTCCAGCAGGAAGCCCAACGAATTCCTGCGCTGGAACAAAAGATTCGTGATGCCAGAAAAGAATCCAGAAAGGTTTACAACTCTGAACTGGCAATACAACTTGGCATAGATGACTGGGATGATACCCAGCCACTGGATGAGCAAGCCAGACGCCTCTCAGAAAAAATTAATGACATGAACAGAGCGGTCGCCGCAACCTTTACTGGAGCAGGTCTGCTTGATGAGGAAGCTGTAAAAGCAAAACTGGCGGCGATTGAAGGCCGGTTCGATATTAAACCCCTCAATGAAGACGATCCGGGAGCCCGCTCCCGGTCCATTCAACAGCATCTGCATTATAGGGCAGAGCTGCTCGGTGAGGAGGCTCCACACAGACTGGCTATCATTGAAAGCCAGCTTGGTCTGGTTTCGGATGACGAAGCCCACCCGAAGACCCGTCGTCAGGCCATTCAGCAGCACCTTAAACAACTGGAAGTTCAGCTCGTTCAACAACGTATTCAACAACAAAGCTCCCCCACAGAGGCTGAAAAAGCAGATACAACCAAAGATCGCCTTGCACTCATAGCCTCACATTTAAACATTAAGGAGTTTGATGGCAATGCAGATATTGACGTTCAACAAAATCTCCTGCTTTGGAGAATTGAGTCACTGAATGCTCAAGTACAGAAAGCTCAATGCTGCAGGGATGACACTATCGTCAAAGTCATGACAAGTGCTTTGGCAGCGATTGTTGGTATTAAGTTGAATGAAGACACCACAGAAGAAGACATCAACGCACTGATGGAAGTCATACATGACAGGTTTCAACGTCTTGAAGATACGGAAGAATTACTTAGCGACATCAGAACACCTGGTCACCCCATATCCAAGCCTAAAGTACTTGATAAACTGCGAGCCGTGGAAAAAGCCCTGAAGATGGATAACCTCGATAGCGAGGACGATGAGTATTACCGTCGTCACGCTATTTCTAAGGACATACAGGCATACATCACAAAAGCCGGAGAGAGGGCAGAGGAAGAGGCGCTGGATATACTGGAAGCCGTAGAAGAAACACTCGGGATCAATATCAAGGAAGGTGATGACAAAGCAGCAAGACTTGACAGGGTTCGTACAATACTAGACGGCAATGATGTCACTGAAAAAAAACTGGATGATATACAGTATACCCTCTGGGAAGAAGAAATCGATTTTGATGAAGATAGGGATACAAAACTCGATAATCTTCGCGCGCGTCTTGCCTCTGAAGTTGAAGATACGAATGAACGAGCCAGAGAGCAACAGGAGTATTTTCTTGGAGCCATAGAATACAGGCTTGGCATCGACACGAGTAAAAACGTTGCTGCTAAAAAAAGAGGCAGGGATTTCGTTGCTAAAGTGGCCGACGATCTGAAAGTAAAATTTAAACAAGATGTCGGCCTGGATGAACAGAAGTATGTTCTGCAATCCAGAATTCGGGCATTGAAGTATGAATTAGACCAAACCTACAATGATCTCTACGATGATGAGAGCATCATCGAAACCAAATATAACGAAATTGCCCACCTCCTTGGGGTTGAGAACTATATAGACGATGGCACTTTGGATGTTCAGTTCAATCTCATTACCGAAAAACTACAACAGCTGTATGAAAAAGTGTTTAAAGCGGGCCAGCCTGAGGTTCATGAGCGTATCGCAGCCATTGAGAATGAACTTGACAGGCAAATGGCTCACCTGGGGCCTAAACCCCGATACGTTCTTGACCGTGAGTTAGCCAGAGCCAGAGGAAACATAGAAGAAGCTGAAAGCGAGCTCGATGAACTTCATCGCAAACTGGGGGCTATTCATCGTCAACAAGTGGTATTCGCAGATTCCACTAACATCGACCCAGAAACGGGTAAAGACAAGACGACGCCTAATCAGTTAATGAAAAAACTTCAGACTGAGTTAGGTCTGACACCGGTTGATAAACAAACGACCGGTGAGCGAGTAAACGACATCAGACATCTTTTGCAGAGCGCAGGTTCAGAGAAACATGATGAAATCGTTCAAAAACTGAGAGCTGCTACATCAGAACTGAAAATCTCTGTTGAAGGTAACGCTGAAAGGCTTGCCGAAGAGGATTACTTCGATGCCATTATAACCTATACAGACACTCATGGTCAGGACGAAGTCGAGCACGCAATGGGCGAACTGCCTGAAACCAGAAAAAAGTACGCTCAGGTTACGAAATTTCTGCATGAGCACGCTTTAAAAGAAATGGAATTGACCAGTGCACTGGATGAAGAAAAGCAGGCACGAGAGGAACTGAACACTAAAAATCAGGCGATGCATCCTTCCAAAGAAATCGATTCGAAAACTAAAACTAAACTTGAGCACAATCGACAAGTGCTGGATTTAGTCCTGAAACAGAAAAAAACAAAAATATTAAAAGCACAGAAAGCTATGATGGCTCATAAAAAGGATCTTAAAGCCATTGAAGACGACATGGGTATTAAGCCAGATCCCACTGCGCGATACGCTGACCGGGTTGATGCTTTGAGAAAAAAACAGATAGAAATGGGCGGGCTTGATGGTACTGGCGGGAAGATCCTGCAACTGACCCGGGAACAGGACAGCCTTAACAGAGAAATAGAAGTCAGAAAAGGGGAAATAGAGCAATTAAAGGGAGTCCTGAAAGCTGCAGAGGAAGCCGTTGAAAATGAGGGTGGCTCCTTCCAGTACACGCCCAGACAAGCAAACATACTCACCGATATCTACGCCTACGGACAGTCGCACTCCCTCAAAAAACAGGCTCTGGAAGCCGCAATAGGTCTGGCAGAATCAGCAGAGCTAAGCGGTAAGTTAATACCAAATCTTCATACTTTTGACTTAGACGATGAATTTGCACCCATTCGCTTGCAGGCATTGGCCGGAAACCATCTGAGGTTTGATCAGGCCAGACGGATTGTGGAAGTCTTCAAAAATCTGAAGACTGCATTCACAATTGAGCCCGCAGAAGGCCAGTGTCTGAATCCTCTGGGAGAAGTCCAGAATCTGGCAGACTGGGCAAGAACCCACATTAAAACCGGGCCACAACAATACGACGATGAAATACGCGGCATGGGTGCAG
>NZ_JAHHPQ010000617.1:0-1442 GCF_024606245.1 Endozoicomonas sp. SESOKO2 | reverse complement strand
GCTCTGGTAACCTGCTGCAAAAGGGTTTCTTATAGAACTGGCTAATTCTGAACAAGTATATATTGAAAAATCAAGAAGGGGAGGGTTGTCGAGAATGACATCTTCTGAAAGCTCCATAATTGCGATATCTGTTGTTGTAATTTCAGCATTCGGATGAAGAATGAATCTTTTTACTTTAATTCTTTTTTTGCTATCCAGGTTGTTGAAATCTACATATGAAGCCAATGCTTTTTTTTCAGAAAGGAAACAGTGAGCCGCCGTTAAAACATGTCTTTGAGTGATCAAAAATGCCGTACACCTTACTGCACAACAAGGATCATAATAATGATTTAACTGTACAATCCAGGGAAGTTGCCCCGCAGGAACTACTTCTGCCGGATCAGTGTACCTTTCCACCCTATCTCTTGCGAACAATTGCATTGAGAAACATGGGATAGAAAATAGGAACACATATTTCAGCCAACTCATGTATGTACCTTCGAATGATGACAATCGAAGTCATAAGGCTAGAACACAGTATGGGCGAGAGCCATAAAACATCGGTTTATGGGCGAGGGCTCCCCCCTGGCCTTGTCATCCCCGAAAGGCCGTGACCCACTGATGGCGCTGGATTCCGGCCTTCGCGGGAATGACGACTTCAGAGCGTGGGAGCGAGGGGGATGTCCGGATATCAAGGCTAAGCTGCACTGGTTGATTGATGCAATGCCTGGAAAACTTCTGGGCATTGCTCTGCTATCTGGAGTAACGCTTTGGCAGGCTCCTTTGGAGTTCTACGCCCTTGCTCCCAATTTTGCATGGTTCTGATGCTAACGCCCATGAATTCAGAAGGGGGATTTTTTGCTCATTAATTCGGGGTCTCCTGATTTTGGTGCTACATTGCATTCGCTTACAATTCCTTAGGTTTTTTAAAATGCGTTTTTTTTTGTGTTCATTTTATGTTTATTCTGGAGAGTTTTCAGATGCCATAAAAAGTGGGTATAAAGAGAAAATTACTTCTTTAATCACTGTATTATCTACTGTGCCGGAGTTAAAATTATCATGTTTTCCACATAGCTTTAGAGGAGTCTTTGGAGTAATGCTAAAGCCATTTTTATGTGAAGAGAGTCATATAAATTGTGAAAGCCCTTCATCTAGTTGTACTGAAAACCGGGACGAATAGAACTTGGTAAAAATTTCCGGTAGGCTCACTGAGCAACACAACGAATAAGGGTAGATTGCGTGCATTCTCTCCTTATTCATCAAGTGGCGTGGTTATTTCTTCAGTTGTCTGACAATGATGGTCAGTGTGTCTTCGATTTTGTCAAACCTGATGCGGTTTTTACGCTGGTTTTCCAGCATTACCTTATCGTTTGTTGTAGATGTGATGAACATAGCAGACATCGAAATATTGCACAGAGGCATATAGTTGAGATGGGGCAGAGACTCAGAGCTCTGAACTATTT
>NZ_JAHHPQ010000064.1:0-1710 GCF_024606245.1 Endozoicomonas sp. SESOKO2 | reverse complement strand
GTGTAAGACACAGGGCCGATATGATTTACGAGCAGGATTTTCGGCATCTTGCTGACTCATCCGGATCCATAGAATACAGGGCCTGCTACAGCAGAGAAAAGTCACTGGACACCTCCGCCAACGAATACCCGGGTTATCTCCAGAACCAGTTCCCACAACTGAATCTTTCCCCGGAAAAAGACCTCGTTTACTTGTGTGGCAACCCTGCCATGATTGACGACGCATCCGCAGAACTGACAGCGTTGGGTTTTGCTCCAAGACAGGTGAAGCGGGAAAAGTATGTTTTTTCCAGTTGAACCTTCTCGCGTTTAAACCGGTAGGCCTTCATTTCAGTTTCTGTAAACTGTTTGTCATCTTTTGCCTGAAACACCCACAAGTTAATACACACTCACTTAAAACCTGTGTATGATCACATTGCACCCTTTTGAAACACAATGACAATCGTCAAGATTCAATTGTGGGTGAAACAACATAAAAATAATAAAAAAGGTAACTCAATGTCGAAACGGCTAGTTAAGCTGCTGGTTCTCAATCTGGCACTGTCTCTCTTCCCACTCCATTCCCTCGCATCCGAACAGCCACTGTTTCAGTTTGCTGCCGGATTGCTGAACAATGGACAATTTCCAGAGTCTGACCGCTACACCACCGATGATGATATTGTCATTCTGACCAATGATGGTACAGAACTGACTGCTAATATCTTTGTTCCCACCTCACTAAGCGGGTCCGCCCCCGCTGTCGTATTTATTAATAGTTGGGGGATGAATGAGTACCAGTACCTGCAGCAGGCTGCAGCGCTCGCTGAACGGGGGTATATCGTTCTTAGCTATTCTACCCGGGGCTTTGGCAAGTCTACCGGACGAATAGATACGGCTGGCCCTCAGGATATTGCCGACTACAGTCAGGTGATTGATTTTCTTCTCAATAATTACCCTGTAAATCCCAATGCTATTGGTACCGCTGGTATCTCTTACGGCTCAGGTATCAGCCTGATCGGAGCAGCTCATGATGAACGGGTCAAAGCCGTTGCCGCCATGAGCAGCTGGGGAAGCCTGCTGGAAGCACTTTACGGTAATCAAACCCCCAGACTGGCCTGGGGAGAAATACTCACTTTGACGGCCGACCTCATAGGCAACCCTGAGCCGGTCATTGCTGAAAACTGGGACATCATTAAAAACCAGAAGCTGGATCAGTTACCAGCCGTTATAGAGTGGGCAGAAGAAAGATCCCCGATCAACTATGTCGAGCTGCTGAATCAAAATAATACCGCCGTCTATCTTGCCAAAGCTTATGGCGATAACCTCTTCCAGCCAAACTCTCTGCTTGAGATGTTTAGCCAGCTAAGCACTCCCAAACATATGGACCTGCTGACCGGATCCCATGCCACAGCCGAGCTGCTGCCTTCCCTGCTGGGCATTGGTGAAGACAGGGTCTGGAATAACGTCTACCGATGGTTCGACATTCATCTGAAAGGAGAAACGAATGAACTGAGTCAAGCAAATCCTTTGCAGATGAAAGTGAAGTTCAAAGACCGCTTTGAAGGGTTCGACAGTTTTCCAATAAAAGAGGCTTCCGCACAGAAGTACTATCTTCACCCAAGGTCTGCATTTGATAACGGCGATTTGGAAGCCCATCCCTACAAACCGCCGTTCTGGCTGACAAAAGACAATACGATCAATTCCTGGACGGGTACTTTATTCAGTACTCAGA
>NZ_JAHHPQ010000616.1:0-1590 GCF_024606245.1 Endozoicomonas sp. SESOKO2 | reverse complement strand
GCCCACAGCCATGTAATAACTGTCAATTCATCACCTAGGTAAGGCTTCAAATCATCCCGTTCAGCTACCATGTCTTCAGTAATTAATACCTTTGGATACAAATTTCCGATCTGCTTTGTGGCTTGTTCATGTATCCAGTGCCCGTAGCGGCGCACATCTTCAGCAAGCCCTCTCGCACCAGACCAGTCTTCATGCAATTTTTGTTGCTTGTCACTCGATATCTGCGGACCTACAGGGGTCTGTCCCGAAAATTTCGGTGGGATTTCAATCATCGCTTTGTTAATCATCACTGCGACTGGGTTCAAATCACTGGCGTAACTTTCCATCCCAAGTCGTTGAGCTTCCAGAGGAATAGCACCACCACCAGCAAAGGGGTCATGGAAGGCTGGTAGCTTCTCTGGGTTAAACAGTTCTGCAGCCTGTGGATGCTTCTTGTTCAGTTCACAGGTCTCTCTCCAGGATTCCCAGATTGCTTCCCTAGCCCGGTTAAGCACCTCTTGGTTATTAGTGTTTTCCCATTTCACCAGATCACGGATGATATCAAATAGTTGCTCTCGCTTGATTTCCGCTTCTTTTTTATTTACCCCGCGACGAAAACCACCTCCAATTTCAAATCCTGGATCATTTACCAATTGTGCAAAAATTACTGCACGTGCAGCAGGTAGAGGTCTTCGAGCCCACCATTGGTGCAACCCTCTTGGGTGAGCCCCAATTCCTGGTTGCTTTTCGTGGCGACATGCGGCATTGATATCATCAAGCGGCAATGCCACCTCTATGAGTTTTTTAGGCGTTTTGATTGGATGCATTTACGCTAAATCCTGGAAAAACTGGCATCTTGTCGTATGAAAGGCAAACAGCTTGCTGGTCGCTATTTCACTGATTTCAAGGTGAAGAAAGCACTTCAAGGCATAGTTGTCATCGGCAAGATCGCTGATGATTTCCAAACCCTCCCTGATCATATCGCCACGCTCACGCTGCAAGCGCAGGCAATCCTGCTCAGTCGGTTTGATGAATAATGAAGCATCATACTGGTTATTGCGCTTGAGTTCAGCAGGTTCACAGCTGACTGTGGCTGGCATAATGTGCTTCAAGCTCTTTGCGCTGCTCCTGAGTGGTCCTGCTGTTGATATTCCCCCGGTTGATGTGCTCAAGGTAGGTTTTCAACTTTTCTGACATAGTGTCTTTTGGGCGTGAAGGCACATGCATCAGATCTTCAAGAATTACTTTGCTTTCTTCGCCACGAGTATCGATAGCTGGTTGAACGACTTTGCCCTCGCGGATGATTCGAATACTCTCCTTGTCGATAGTGCTCAATACCTGTGGACTGTGAGTGGTAACAATGAACTGAATGTTGGGGAAGGCGTTGGTCAGCCCTTCAATCACTGTTTGCTGCCATTTCGGGTGCAGGTGCATATCAACTTCATCGATCAATACGATACCTTTGCTGAGCTTCGCTGCGTCCTTACCAAAATGTGAGTTCAGATGGCTACACCTGTAAGCAATGTCTGCCACCATTGCCAGCATGTTCTTGATACCGTCACTGAGTTGATCGACCTTAAGAATACCTTTGTCTTTGTGGCGCAGTACCAG
>NZ_JAHHPQ010000615.1:0-51152 GCF_024606245.1 Endozoicomonas sp. SESOKO2 | reverse complement strand
ATATCATCAAGCTCCATGCCACTCCGGGCGAAGAAGCGCCTGAGACGTTTACGCCCGGAGTCGATCACTGGACCAGATCGTTACTTAATCGCTGTCGCTTTTTTAGGGACAAAGGGCATCGTTCTGGTTTACATCAACAGGCTTGCGCTTTCGATGTTCTCTTTTGTGAGTCGACAGCGTTTGAGCATTCTTGCAGACCTTTCCACATGGCCGCTGTATGCCATCCTCTCCGACCACTGCTGCATAACAGGTCTGTTGTCCTCTGTGGTATCTGCTTTTGTGCTCCGACAGGGCTTTAATATTCTTGAAGACCTTTCTGCATGGCCGTTCTATGCCATCCTTACTGATCTCTGCCCCTTCACAGGTTTGTTGTTCGCTATGGTCTCTCCTTTTGTGATCTGACAGGTCTTGAGCACTCTTGCAGATTTTTCCGCAGGGTCGCGGCTGGCCATCCTCCCCGGCCAAGGTTACGTTACAGGTTTTTTTTCCGCTGTGCCTCTTTCTTTTGTGAGCCGACAGGGCTTTAATATTCTTGCAGACTTTTCCGCATGTCAGGTGTTGGTCCTCTCCCCCGTCCACTATCACATCACAGGTTTTTTGCCCGCTGTGAAATAATCTTTTGTGCTCCGACAGGGCTCTGGCATTTTTGAAGACCTTTCCACATGGCCGCTGCAAGCCGTCCTTCCTGACATCTGTCTCTTCACAGGTTTGTTGTTTGGTGTGGTCTCTTCTTTTGTGCTCCGACAGATCCAGCCTGCTATTGCAGACCTTCCCGCATAGTTGTGGCTGACCATATTTCAGGTTCACTATCACGTCACAGATTTTTTCCCCAATATGATATCTACTTTTGTGATTCAACAGAGCTTGAGCATTCCGGAAGATCCTTCCGCAAAGCCGCTGCTGGCCATTCTCCCAAGTTACTGTTGCGTCACAGCTTTTTTGCACGGTGTGCTTGCTGCTTTTGTGACTCGACAGGACTTTAGTATTCTTGAAGACCCTTCCGCATTGTCGCAGCTGAACATTCTTCCCGATCATGACCACGTTACAGGTTTGTTGTGCGGTGTGGTATCTGCCTTTGTGATCCGACAGAGCTCTGGCATCCCTGCAGACCATCCCGCATGGACGCTGTTGGCCATCCTCCCCAATCACTGTCACGACACAGGTGGGTTGCGTGGCAGCGTCAGTTGTAAAAGCAACCCCTGCACTCATTGATTCCATTGAGTTGCAGCGACCGCTTGAGGTGCCATCCACGGCACGCACATGTAGCTTAAATTGTGGGTGAGAATCGCGTTGGAGTTGAATAATAGTGAGTTGATCCAATGTTTCGAAGAGTGAGAAATCTGTAAGGTCTTCAGAATCAAAACGACCTGTGCAACTAAAGCAATATCCGTCGGCCAAATGAAGGCATGAACTTTGTCCGAAGTGCTGCCGCCATTCAGCGGGGTCACTGCTATCGGGTATTGTTCGAAACTGACAAATGCCATGACAGGGGTGGATGAAACAATTTAAGCCCAAAGTATGTTGGTGTTGTTCAGGGTCACCGTCACCGCCGTCATAGTCTGAATTCGGCGAGCGAGTGAAAGAGTCAGTATGCTGGGTGGTGGGTTCCCGGGCTTGCCGGGTGGACGGCTCTGATGGCTGATGCGGTTGTTGGTTTTCTCCGGAACCCAGCATTATAGCGATAGCCTTAAACGGTTGATTCTGGCGTGTCAGCACGGCTGTAACCTCTTGTTGTTCAACCGGGTTAAACAGTGGTGAATAGGTGTTCCAATAACTTTTTAAGAGCCAACCGACAGCGACAAACACTTCCAGAGGTAGCCATGAATAAGAGTTGGAATTCAGAGGAGCATTTCTGGTGGTCAGGATTAGTTTATAACCGACCAGCAGGTGAGTGGAGCAATGCATCTGCCACGAAATTGATTCAATAATGGTTGATTGTATCCCGTAAACGCGAGGTCCAAATGGTTTGTCATCAGGTAGTGAAACTGATCCCGCATAGCTGTCTGTGTTGACAATGCCTGAAATTGGATGCAGGTCACGCTGTGTTATAGAAAAGCTCTGGTTTGATGGAAATTTTGCCTTCTGTTCAAACTTGACAGTGAAAAGCTCTGTCGACGGTTTAGCCTGACATCCCACAGATAACAAATTCAGCAGCAACACTGTTGCCGCAAAGATTGAGTGCTTAATAATTCTATCCTTGCATTCTGGTTTACAGAGAGAAAGGATAGATCAAGAAAATAAGCGAGCTTTTCTGTTAACTACCATCTGTTTAACATCAGAGCTGGCAATGAAAAAACATGACGGGTATCAGATAAGATCGTTATTGATTCACTTTACCTTTTTTGGGCTGAGGTGATCGTTCAGGTTCAGATCATCAGGTTTGTTTTTTTGATGTTTTCTTTTGTGTCCCGACAGGACTGCAGCACTCTTATAGACCGTCCTGCATGGTCGCGGTTGGCTATCATCGCTGAACAGGGTCATATCACAGGTTTGTTGCCGGCGGTGTTGTCTGAATTTGTGATACGACAGGGCTTGAGCATTCTTGCAGATTCTGCTGCAGGGTCGCAGCTGGCCATCTTCCCCAACCAGAGTCTCGTCACAGGTTTTTTGCCCGCTGTGAACGCTTCTTTTGTGATCCACCAGAAAGCGAGCATTTTTGCAGACCTTTCCGCATGGCCGTTGTTGACCATCCTCCTCGTCCACCATAACGTCACAGTTTTTTTGCCCGCTGTGATAGCTGCTTTTGTGAGATGACAGAGATTGAGCATTCTTGCAGACCTTCCCGCATGGCCGCTGCTGGCCATCCTCACCGATGACTGTTACGTCACAAGTTTTTTGCCCGCTGTGTTCCCCGCTTTTGTGAGTCGACAGGGCTTTAATGTTCTTGCAGATTTTTCCGCATGGCTGCTGTTGGCCATCCTTCCCGACCACGATTACGTCACAGGTTTGTTGTCCGGAGTGGTATCTGCTTTTGTGATCCGCCAGAGCTTTGCTATTCTTGCAGACCTCCCCGCACAAATGCTGTTGGCCATCCTCCCCGACCACGATCACGTTACAGATTTGTTGTCTCCTGTGGTATCTGTCTTTGTGATCCGTCAGGGCATTAATATTCTTGTAAACCTTCCCGTGCGGCTGTGGCGTAAATTGTGGGGCAGAATCGCATTGGAGTTGAATGTCTGGGAGTCGATCCAATGTTTCGAAAAGTGAGGAATCTATAGCGCCTTCAGGCTCAGAACGACTTATGCAACTAAAGCAATATCCATCAGTCAAATGGGGACATGAACTTTGTGCGGTAATCGGCGGCCATTCAATGGACTCACCACTATCGAATGATGGCCGAAATTGACAAACGCCACTACATGGATGGACGAAACAATTTAAATCTAAAGTGTGTAAGTATTGTTGAGGGTTTTCGTTACCATCGTCAGAGTCAGAATAGAGGAGATGAGCGAAATAACATGCAGAGTAGTTGTTGGCTGCCGGGAGTTGCTGGCCGGATGATTCTGATGGCGGGTATTGTGGCAAGTTATCTCCAGAGCCGAGCATTATAGTGGTGATCGCAAACGGGTGATACCCTCGTGTTAGCTGAGATCTTGCCTCTTCTTGTTCAATCGGGTTAAACCTTGATGAGCCCTGGTTCCAAGCATTTTTTAAAAGCCAACAGACGGCGACAACCGCTTTTAAACGTACACATGAATAAGGCTTGGAATACAAAGGGGCGCCTTTGATGGTCAGGATCAGTTCGAAACCAACCAGCAGTTGAGTGGCGTAAAGCCATTGCCATAAAATGGATCCAATAAGGATCGTTTTTATCCCATAACCGCCGGGTCTGAGTGGTTTCTGATCAGGTGATGAAGGTTGTCCTGCGAAGCCGATTGTGTTGACAGCATCTGAAAATCTATGCGGGCCACGCTGCTTTATAGAAATGCTCTGGTTTGTCGGACAGTTTGCCTTCTGTTCAAGCTCGATAGTAAAGCGTTTCGTACACGGTTTGGCCTGACAGACGACAGACAACAACGGTAGTAGCAACAATAACATCAGTGCCGCAAAGAGTGAGTGTTTAATAATTCCATCCTTGCATTCTGATTCACAGAGAGGAAGGATAGATCAAGAAAATAAGCATGTTTTTCTGATAAAGGCTTTCTGTTAAAAAACTATTGAAGTCATGCACCAGACCAGATCGTTACTTATTCACTTTAACTTTTTGAGTCCTGAAGTCCTCGTCCAGATCAGGATGCCTGCGTTTTCGATGTATTCTTTTGTGGTCCAACAGGACTTTGGCATTCTTGCAGGCTATCCCGCATGTCTGCTGATCGCCATCCTTCCTGACCACGGTCTCGTTACAGGCTTTTTCCTGGGTGTGGGTGACTTTTTTGTGATCCCCCAGGGCTCGGGCATTCTTCCAAATCGTCCCGCATGGTCGTTGCTGACCATCCTTCCCGACTACTGTCATGGCACAGGTTTTTTGCCCCGTGTGGTATCCACTTTTGTGATTGGTCAGAGCTGAGGCATTCTTGCAGATCGTTCCGCATGGCCGCGACCGGCCACCCCGCCCGACCACGGTCTCGTTACAGACTTGTTGACCGGAGTGGTCTTTTCTTTTGTGATCCGACAGGCTTCTGGAGCTCATGCAAACTTTCCCGCACGGTCGCTGTTGACCATCTTCCCCAAGCACGTTCTCGTCGCAGGTTTTTTGTCCGCTGTGGAATGTGAATTTGTGAGCCGTCAGGGTTTTAGCATTCTCCAAGACCTTTCCACATGGCCATCGCTGGCCATCCTTACCGGTCACCGTCACCTTACAGGTTTGTTGACCGCTGTGGATCATTCTTTTGTGATCCGAGAAGGTTCGGGCATTCTGGCAGACAATCCCGCATAGTTGCTTGTGACCATCCTCTGCAATGACTGTTATGTCACAGATTTTTTGTCCGGTGTGTTCTCCGCTTTTATGAGTTGACAGAGCTTTGGTATTCTTGCAGACCTTTCCGCATGGCCGCTGCTGGCCATCTTTCCCATCCACGATCACGTTACAGGTTTGTTGCCCGCTGTGGGATCTTTTGTGATCCGAAAGGGCTTTAGAGCTCTGAAAGACCTTTCCGCATGGTCGCTGCTGGCCATCTTTCTGAATCACAATCTCTTCACAGATTGATTGCCTGATGTGGATGCTTCTTTTGTGTTTCAACAGGGCTTTATAATTACTGCAGACTATCCCGCATGGCTGCTGTTCACCATTCTCCCCGACCACTATGAAGTAACAAATTTTTTGCCCGATGTGATCTCTGCTTTTGTGATACGACAAAGCTTCAGCATTCCGGAAGATCCTTCCGCAAAGCCGCTGCTGACCGCTCTCCCAAGCGACTGCAATGTCACAGCTTTTTTGTCCGCTATGCTTTCTGCTTTTGTGACTCGACAGGGCTTTAGCATTCTTGTAGATCCTTCCGCATTGTTGCAGCTGACCATTCTTCCCGATCATGACCACGTTACAGGTTTGTTGTACGGTGTGGTATCTGCCTCTGTGGTCCGACAGAGCTCCGGCATCCTTGCAGGCCATTCCGCATGGACGCTGCTGGCCATCCTCCCCAATCACTGTCACGACACAGGCGGGATGCGTGGCAGCGCTGGCGACCCCTTCACTCATTGACTCCATAGAGTTGCAGCGATCGGTGGAGGTGCCATCCACGGCATGCGCTTGTAGCTTAGATTGTGGGTGAGAATCGCATTGGAGTTGAATGATAGTGAGTTGATCCCGTGCTTCGAAAAGCAAGGAATCTGTAAAGTCTTCAGAATCAAAACGACCTATGCAACTGAAGCAATATCCATCGGCCAAATGAGGGCATGAACTTTGTCCGAAGTTCTGCTGCCATTCAGCGAGGTCACTGCTTTCGGATATTGTTCGAAACTGACAAATGCCATGACAGGGGTGGGTGAAACAATTTAAGCCCAAAGTATGTTGGTGTTGTTCAGGGTCAGCGTTACCGCCGCCGGAATCTGAATCCGGGGGGGGAGTGAAAGGGTCTGTAAGCTGGGTGGTGGTTTCCTGAGCTTGCTGGCTGGATGGTTCTGATGGCTGGTGCGGCTGTTGGTTTTCTCCAGAGCCCAGCATTATAGTGACTGCCTTAGACGGTTGACTCTGGCGAGCCAGTGCAGCTGAAACCTCTTGTTGTTCAACCGGGTTAAGCAGCGGTGAACAGGTGTTCCAATAACTTTTTAAGAGCCAACCGACAGCGACAAACACTTCTATAGGTAGCCATGAACCAGAGGTGGACTTCAGAGGAGCGGTTCTGGTGGTCAGGATCAGTTCGTAACCAACCAGCAGATGAGTGGTGTAAAGCAACTGCCACGAAATTGATTCAATAAAGATCGTTTTTACCCCGTAACCGAAGGGGCTGAGTGGTTTGCCATCAGGCGTAAAATGTGATCCTGCATAACGGTTTGTGTCGACAATGCCTGAAAATGTGCGCTGGTCACGCTTTATAAAAAGGCACTGGCTTGATGAAAAGTCTGCTTTCTGATCAAGCTCGACAGTACCACGCCCTGTCCAGGGTCTGGCCTGACAGACGACAGACAACAACAGTAGTAGCAAGTAGAGTGGTGCCGCAGAGAATGAGTGTTTAATCATTCTATCCTTGCATTATGGTGTACAGAGAGGAAGGATAGATCAAGAAAATAAGCGTGTTTTACTATTAAAGACCTCCTGATAAAAAATTTTCGAAGTCATTTACCGGATCAGATCGTTACTGATTCACTGTACGTTTTTGAGGGCTCAGGTCATCGTCCTGGTCAAGATCAACAAGCTTGCGTTTTCGATGTGTTCTTTTGTGGGCCGAACCGTCCATCCCGGCCACTGCCTTGTCAGAGATTTGTTGCCCGTTGTGCACTCTTCTTTTGTGATCCCACAGGGCTCGGGCATTTTTCCATATCGTTCCACATGGCCGTTGATGGCCAGTCTCCCCGACCACTGGCTTGTTACAGATTTGCTGCCAGCTGTGGTCTCTTCTTTTGTGACATGACACGGCTAGAGCATTTGTCCAAATTGTTCCACATTGACGCTGATGGCCATTCTCCCCGACCACAGTCAGTTCACAGGTTTTTTGCCCAGTGTGGTACTGGCTTTTGTGAGTCGATAGAGATTGGATATTCTTGCAAATCTTCCCGCATGGCCTCAGCTGACCATCCTCCCCAGTGATTGTTTCAACACAGGTTTTTTGGCCTGAATGGTCATTTCTTTTGTGACTCCACAGGGCTCTGGCATTCTTACAAACCTTTCCGCATGGGCGTTGCTGGCTATCCTGCTCGACCACGGACACGTCACAGGTTTGTTGACTGCCGTGAGCACTTCTTTTGTGATCCGTCAGGGCTTGATTATTTATCGAAATTGTCCCGCATGGCCGCTGATGGCCATCCACTACCACGGTCTTATTACAGGCTCTTGGCCCGCTGTGGGTCATTCTTTTGTGATCCGAAAGGGCTTGAGCATTCTTGCAGACTATCCCACATGGACGTCGCTGTGCGTGCTCTCCCTCAACTATCACATCACAGGTTTTTTGGTTGCTGTGGACTCTGCTTTTGTGAGCTGACAGAAAGTAAGCAGTCATGCAGACCTCTCCGCATAGCTGTTGTTGACCATCTTCCCTGTCCACTATCACGTCACAGGTTTTTTTTTCAGTGTGATATTTGTTCTTGTGAGACGACAGAGCCTGAGCATTCTTGGAGACCACCCCGCATGACTGCGGCTGGCCATTATCCCCGACTACTACCTCGTTACAGGTTTGTTTCCCGGAGTGGTCTTTTCTTTTATGAGCTGAAAGAGTTTTAGAGCTCTCGCAGACTTTCCCGCATCGCTGTCGCTGACCATCCTCCCCGAGCACTGTCCCGTTACAGGTTTTTTGCCCACTATGGACTTTTCTTTTGTGACCCGACAGGGCTTTGGAAATTGTGTAGACTTTCCCGAATTGTTTCGGCTGATCATTTATGTCGACTACTGTCTTATAAATAATATATTGTCTTTCTGAATCTGCTGCGGAGGGTAACTGGGTAAACGTAAAGGAAATTCCTTTTTTTTGTAGGTCGGATGACTTTGTTTTTAAAAGTACATTGTATTGGGCATGTGCATCGTGATCTGCTGATTGTCGGAATTGACAGACGCCTGCGCAGGTATCTACGAAACAATTTAAGCTCAAAGTATGTCGGTGTTGTCCAGGGTTTCTGTTACCGCCGCCAGAGTCAGAATACAGTGAGCCAGTGAATGAGTCTATATACCGGGTGTTGGCTTGAGGGCCTTGCTGATCGGATGATTCTAAAAGCTGGCCTTGCTGTTGGGCGTGCCCAGAGCCATGCATCATGGTGATGGTGGCAAACGGGTGATCAACCTGTGTCAGCATATATGATGCTTCGTGCTGTTCGATTTGTTGCTCAATCAGATTAAACAACGGTGAGTTTGGGTTCCAATAGTTTTTTAAAAGCCAGCCGACAGTGATCAACATCTCTAGTGGTAGCCATGGATATGGATTGGAGCTTAGAAGAGGAGTGTTGATGGTGTGGATCAGTTCGTGACCAAACAGCAGATAAGTGGAGTATAGCCATTGCCACGAAATCAATTCGATAAGGGGCGTTTTTACCCTGAAACCGGCGGCTCTGGGTGGTTTGTTATCAGGCGGCGAATCTGATCCTCTATAACCGTTTGTGTCCGCAATACCTGAATATGTATGCTGGTCACGCTTTATAGAAAAGCTCTGTTTTGCTGAAGAATCTGTCTTCTGTTGAAGCTCGACAATAAAACACCTTGTCAAAGTCTCGGCCTGACAGGAAACAGACAACAATAGTAGCAGCAACAACATCGGTGCTATAGAGAGTGAGTGTTTAATCATTATATCCTTACGTTCCGGTTTACCGCGTGAAAGGATAGATCAAGAAAATAACTGTGTTTTATGTGAGCGACCTTCCGTTAAAGAAACATTGAAGCAGACGTATCCGTTGGTGAGCCCCCGGACGGCGTGATCAAGAGCTATCCCGGGATAGATGGATGGCTTCGAGTATTTTTTAACGACTTTTGTCTTCAGATAGATCTCCTGATGAGAAGGCCTTATCAGATCAAGGACTGAGGTCGTTGTTCTGGTACAGTTCCTCATGTTTGCGTTTTCGGTGTCTTTTTTTGTGATCCGATATGGCATTAGCATTCTTGCAGAACTTTCCGCATGGTCGCGACTGGCCATCCTCCCCGACCACGGTCACTTTACAGGTTTGTTGCTCGCTGTGGACACTTCTTTTGTGTTTCGTCAGGGCTCGGGCATTTATCCAAATCGTCCCGCATGGCTGTTGCTGGCCATCTTCTCTGTCCACTATCACTTCACAGGTTTTTTGTCCGGTGTGGTAAGCACTTTTGTGCGTCGACAGAGCATGAGCATTCTTGCAGACCACTCGGCATGGCCGGGGCTGGCCACCCTCTCCAACCAGGGGTACGTCACAGGTTTGTGGTCCGCTGTGTCCTTCTCTTCTGTGACTCGACAGGGTGATGGCATTCTCGAAGACCTTTCCACATGGCCGGGACTGGCCATCCTCCCCAACCACTGGCAGGTCACAGGATTGTTGTCCGGTATGTTTTTTTCTTTTGTGATAGTAAAGGGCTTGAGTATTTTTACAGACTTTTTTGCACGTTCGCGGCTGGCCATCCTCCGCAGCCATTGGCAGGTCACAGGATTGTTGCCCGGTATGTTTATTTCTTCTGTGATCGTAAAGGGCTTGATTATTTTTGCAGACTTTTTCGCATGTTCGCGGCTGACCATCCTCCCCGACCACTGTTTCGTCACAGATTTTTTTCCCGCTGTGGATTGTTCTTTTGTGAGTCGACAGGACTTTGGAATTTTTGCAAACTTTTCCGCATGGCTTAGGCTTGCCATCTTTATCGAACAATGTCAAATAACAGACATGTTGTGTTTCCGGAGTCTCTGTCGTGGGTGACAGTCGGGTAAACGAAAAGGATATCCACTTTTCTTTAAGATAGGGTGACTCAGTTTCTAAAAGCGCATTGTTCTGATCATACACACAGTTATCAGGATCTACTGATTGTCGGAATTGACAAACGCCACGACAGGTATCTATGAAACAATTTAAATCCAAAGTATGTGGGTGTTGCCCAGGATTTCCGTTCCCGCCGCCGGAGTCAGAAAAGGAAGCAGTGAAAAAGCCTTTGGAGCAAGTGGTGGCATCCGGGCCTTTGTGACCGGATGATTCTGATGACTCGAGTTGTGGTTGTTCATGTCCAGAGCCAAGCATCATGGTGATGGCTGCAAAGGAATGATCCCCCTGTTTCAGTATACCGCTTAGTCTGAGTGGTTTGATATAAGGTGGCGAATCTGATTCTGTAAAGCCGTTTGTGTTGGCAATATCTGAAAATGTATGCTGATCATGCTGCGTTCTAAAAAAAAACCGGTGTGTTGGAGTATCTGCTTTCTGTTTAAGATCGAGAATAAAATGTCTGGTCAAAGGTTCAGCCTGACAGGCGACAGACAACAACATTTTCAGCAACACTAGCAGCAAAAATAGCAGCAACAGTGGTGCCTTAGAGAGTGAGTGTTTAATCATTCTATCCTTATATTCTGGTTTACTGGGAAGAAGAATAGATCAGGAAATTAGGTGTGCTTTTTGTTAAACAACCATTTAGGCGCAGCTGTATCCGTTGCTAAGCCAGGACAGCTCGATCAGGTGCCATTCGGGGAAAGATGGATGGCTTGGGGTATTCATTTAAACGACTTTTATCTCCTGATAGTTCTCCTCATGAAAGGACGAGAGGCAGATCAAGGACTGGGGACATTGTTCTGGTCCAGATCATTAAACTTGCGTTTTAGATGTGTTCTTCTGTGGTCTGTCAGGATTCTTTTACTCTTGCAGACCATTCCACATGGTCGTTGTTGACCATCCTCCCCGACCACTGTCACGTCACAGATCACCCGTCCGGTGTGATATTTGCATTTGTGAGATGACATAGAATGAGCATTCTTTAAGACCACCCCGCATGGACTAGGCTGGCTACCCTCCCTAACCATTATCATGTGACAGGTTTGTTGCCTGCTGTGCTCTTTTCTTTTGTGAATCAACAGAGTTTGAGCATTCATGCAGTTCTTTCCGCATGGCCGCTGCAGGCCATCCTCCCCAACCACGGTCACTTTACAGGTTTTTTGTCCGGAGTGATTTTTTCTTTTGTCATTCCACATGGTTTTTCTGGTATCAAGGATCTTTCCGCACGGCTTCGGCTGATCATCTTCTCCGGCCACGCTTGTTTTGCAGGTTTTTTGCCCGTTGTGATTTCTGCTTTTGTGAGACGACAAAGATTGAGCATTCTTGCAGACAGTCCCGCATGGCCGAGACAGACCATCCTTCCCGATCACTGTCGCCTGACAGGTTTGTTTCCCGCTGTGGTCTTTTCTTTTGTGATCCGACAGCGCTTTAGTACTCATGCAGACTTTACCGCATGGCCGCTGCTGGCTATCCACCCCGACCACTGTCAGGTTACAGGTTTGTTGTCCAGTGTGATATCTTCTTTTGTGATCCGTCAGGGATTGAGCATTCTTGCAGACTGTCCCGCATGGCCGAGACAGACCATCCTTCCCGATCACTGTCAGGTTACAGGTTTGTATCCCGCTGTGGTCTTTTCTTTTGTGATCCGACAGGGCTTTAGAACTCTTGCAGACTCTCCCGCATGTCTGCTGCTGAGCATCCTCACCGACCACTGCCAGAAGACAGGTTTGTAGCCCGCTGTGGTCTCTTCTCCTGTGATCCCGCAGGGATTGAGCGCTCTTGCAGATTCTCCCGCATGGCCACCGCCGACCATCCTCTCTGATCATTGTCGCGGGACAGGTTCGTTGTGTGTTTGAAGTCCCTGCTTGAGAATGGAAGTGGGGAAAAGTAAGGGAGATTGTTTTTTCTTGTAGGCCGGTTGACTCCGTTTCGAGGGATGCATTGTTTTGGTCATATGCATGGCGATCAGAATCTAAAGAGTGCCGGAATATACAAACGCCATTGCAACTATTTACGAAACAATTTAAACCCAGAGTATGTGGGTGTTGTTCAGAGTCTCCGTTACCGCCGCCCGAGCCAGAATGCCGGGGGCTGGTGAAAATTCCTGTAAGTTGGATGGTTGCCCCCGAGGCTTGCTGGTCAGATGATTCTGAAGGCTGGCCTTGTTGTGTCTGTCCAGAGCCAAGTCCCATAGTAATGATGGCAAATGGTTGACCCTTCTGTGTCAGCTTGGGTGCTGCCTCTTGTTGTTCAATTTGTTTTTCAACCGGGTTCAACGACGGTAAATCTTGGTTCCAGTAGCTTTTTAAAAGCCAACCAACAACGATAATCGCTTCTACAGGTGGTGACGGGTGAGGGATGGCTCTTTTAGGGGTATCTTTGATGCTAAGGATCAGTTTGTAATCAACCAGCAGATGAGTGACGTAAAGCAACTGCCATGAAATCGATTCAATAAGGGTTGTTTTTACCCCATAACCGTAGGATCTGCGTAGTTTGCCGTCGGGCAGTGAAGCTGATCCTGCATAGCTGTTTGTGTCGGCAATGCCTGAAAATGTTCGCAGGTCACACTGCCTTACAGAAAAACTCTGGTTTGCTGGAGAATCTGTCGTTTGTTGAAGCTCGACAATGAAGCGTCTTGTCAACGGTTCCGCTTGGCAGATGACAGACAAAAACAGTATCAGCAACAGCGTTGTCGCAAAGATTGAGTGTTTAATCATTCTACCCTTGCGTTTTAAGTTACAGATAGGAAGGATAGATCAAGAAGGTAAGCGAGTTTTTTCTCAAAGACCTTCTGTCAAATGACTTCTGTTAAAAGCTCAAAGTTGCAACGGATAAAACCTCATGAAAGGGCGGGTGTCAGATCATGGATTGGGGTCATCGTCCTTGTTTACATCAACAGGTTTACGTTTGCGATGTATTCTTTTGTGATCCGAGAAGGCTTTAGTATTCCTGCAGATCTTTCCGCATTGCCGCAGCTGGCCATCCTTCCCGATCAAAATGATGCTACAGGTTTGTTGCCCGGTGTGTTCTTTTCTTTTGTGACACAACAGAACTTCGATATTCTTGCAGACCGTGCCGCATGGTCGTTGCTGGCCATCCTGCCCGATCACTGCCAGGTCGCAAGTTTGTAGTCCACTGTGGTCTTTTCTTTTGTGATCCGCAAGTGCTTTAGTACTCTTGTAGATCTTTTTGCATGGCTGCGGTAAACCATTCTCTCCGTCCACGCTTACGTAACAGGTTTGTTTCCCGGTGTGATATTTGCTTTTGTGGGTCGACAGAGCACTAGCATTCCTGCATGACGTCCTGCATGGCTTCGGCTGACCATCCTCCCCGACCACTGTCTCGTCACAGGTTTGTTGCCCGCTATGGTCTTTTCTTTTGTGACCCGACAGGACATGAGGACTCTTGCAGACCTTTTTGCATGGCCGATGCTGGCCATCCTCCCCAACCACGGTCATATCACAGGTTATCTGCCACTTATGGAATCTGCTTTTGTGAGACGACAGAGATTGAGCATGCTTGAAGACCGCGCCGCATGGCCGCGGCTGGCCGTCCACGACTATGGTTATGTCACAGGATTTTTGCCCGGTGTGGTATTTGCTTTTGTGAGATGACAGCGATAGGGTATCCTTGTAGACTTTCCCGCATGACTGCAGCTGGCCATCCTTCCCCAATACTTTCACGTCACAAGTTTTTTGTTCGATGTTTTCTTTTATTTTCTGAGCTAACAGGGCTTGTACTGAGCTTGTTCGGAAAAGATGGGGTTGGTCCTGACCCGGTTGGAATACTTCAGTGTTTGTTTGCCGGGCTGCTGAATGGCTGAGCGTAAGGGAAAATCCGGCTTCTTCGAGAATACTACTTGGATCGAATGGCTCATTAATGAATCCAAAATCATTATTGATGGCAGGCAAATGCCCGAGCGTAAAGGCGACCCCGTCTGAGGTGACCCCGTCTGAGGCGACCCCGTCTGTATGGTTGCAGCTATTGGGCAGATTACCATTAATAACATACGGCTCTGGCTCAACTAGTTGGTCGAAATAGAGTGAGAATTGACTGTCAGAAAGTTCCTGCAATTCTTGAAAAAGCGAATTATCCAAGGAGTGTGTAGCTTTTTCAGGATCAGAAGAGCTTATGCAACTTAGATAGTGTTTATTCGTCAAGTCAGGGTATGAGCTTTGTCCGGTATTTGCCGTTGCTCCTAATTGAGCGATTTCTATTTTTGTCGTCTGTATCGGTGCGTCGGACTGCTCACAGCGGGACTCAGCGGGCTTTTCGCCATCGGATGATTGCCGGAAACTGCAAGCACCATTACAGGGATGGACGAAACAATTTAAACCCAGAGTATGCTGGTGTTGTTGTGGGCCTCCGTTATTGTCGTCATAGTCAGAAAACAGAAGGCTAATGAAAGAGCCTGTAAAGTGACTGGTGGCTTGAGAGGCTTGCTGACCCGATGATTCTGATGGTTGGCTTTCTTGTTGGTCTTGTCCGGAGCTGAACATCATAGCGATGGTCGCAAATGGGTGATCCCTCTGTGTCAGCATAGACGTTGCCTCTTGTTGTTCAATCGGGCAAAACAGTGGTGAATCGGGGGGCCAATAGTTTCTTAAAAGCCAACCGATAGCGACAACCGCTTCTAAAATTAGCCATGTATAAGGGGTGGAGTTAAGAGAGACGTCTTTGTTTCTCAGGATCAGTTCGTTACTAACCAACAGATGAGTAGTATAAAGCCATTGCCACGAAATAGATTCAAAAATGGGGTGTTTTACTACGTTATTGTGTCTTTGTCGTTTTTCATCAGTCAGCGAAACTCTTAATTTATGGCCATTGTTATCGTAAATGTCTGGCGCATTACCCGGCAATGTATGCCAGTCAGGGTTTATAGAAAAGCTCAGCGTTGGAGAAACTGCTTTTTGTTCAAACTCGACAACAAAACCCCTTGTCAACGGTTGAGCCTGACAAATGACAAAAAACATTAGTAGTAGCGACAACAGCGCCACAAAGAGTGAATGCTTAATCGTTCTATCCTTGCGTTTCGGGTTCCAGAAAAGAAGGATAGATCAAGAAAACAAGCGTAATTTCTTTCAAAGACCTTGTTTTAAAAGACCAAGGTTGCACCGGGCAAATATCATGAAAGGTAGGCTGTCAGATCAAGGGGTGAGGTTTTCGTCCACACCAACAGGTTTACGTTTTCGATGAACTCTTTTGTGGTCCGACAGGGCTCGAGCACTCCTGCATATCTTTCCGCATAGCCGCTGCTGGCAATCCCTCCCAACCAAAACCACGGCGCAGGTTTGTTGCCCGCTGTGGTCTCTTCTTCTATGATACGACAGGACTTGAATATTTTTGCAGACCGTCCCACACGGCCGCGGCTGTCCGTCCTCCCCGACCACTATCGCACTACAGGTTTTTTGCCCACTGTGGATTTTGCTTTTATGATCTTTCAGGGCTTGAAGATTCTTGCAGACAACCCCACACAGTCGTGGCTGGCCATCCTCTCCGACCAATGCTACATCACAGGCTTTCTGACCGGTATGCGCTCTGGTTTTGTGAACCGACAAGGCTTGTCTGTTCTTGCAGATCTTTCCACATGATCGCTCCTGGCCTTCCTCCCCGATGACTGTTGCGTCACAGGTTTGTTGTCCGCTGTGGTATTTGCTTTTGTGAGATGACATTCCGATTTCTTCGAGAGGGTCAGGAGGATAAAGAGGCTCATTAATGGCCACAAAATCATGAGTGGTGGAAGTCCGGTTTATGGGCATTGGCAACCCATGATTTATTGACCCGGCAGGGTCAGTTGCATAGGCAGCCTGTGCACTCATTGAGTGTTGGAAATGTGTGGCGAATACAGGATCAAAGTGGCCTATGCAACTAAGGCAGTATCCATTGGCTAAATGAGGGCATGAGCTTTGTCCGGCTGATACTCCTATTTGGGCTGTCGAACTTTCTACGAAATTTTCAGGCCATTCAGAGGTCTCTCTGATATCGGATGATTGCCGAAAACTACAAACGCCATGACAGGGATGGGCAAAACAATTTAAACCGAAAGTATGCTGCTGTTTTTGAGGGTATCCTTTGTCGTCTCCAGAGTCAGAATAAAGGAGACGAATGCAAGCGTCTGTAAAGTGACTGGTGGCTTCCGGGACTTCACGATCGGATGATTCTGATGGTTGGCATTGTTGCTGATTTTGTCCAGAGCCCAACATCATAGTGATGGCTGCACACAGTTGATCTCCCTGTGTCTGCATAGACGTTGCCTCTTGTTGTTCAATTGGGTTAAAGAGCGGTGGATAGGAGTTCCAATAGCTTTTTAAAAGCCAACCCAAAGCGACAACTCCTTCTGCAAGTAACCATGAATAATGGATGAAGCCAGAAGGGGCATCTTTGGTGGTCAGGATCTGTTCATAAGCAACCAGCAGGTGAGTGGTGTAAAGCCATTGCCATGAAATCGATTCAGCAAGGGACGTGTTTGCGCAGTAATCTTGAGATCGCTGTCGTGTGCTATCAGGCATCGAATCTGATTCTGCACAGTCGTTTGTGCTGACAACTCCTGACTGATTGCCCGATAATTGCCGGTCAGGCTTTGCAGAATAGCTCTGATTTGGAGAATTTGTTTTCTGTTCAAACTCGATAACAAAATGTCCTGTTAACGGTTGACTCTGACAGACGACAGACAGCGTCAGTAGCAGCAAAAACAGTGCCGAAAAGAGTGGGGATTTAATAATTCTATCCTTGCGTTCTGGGTTACAGAGAGAAAGGATAGATCATGAAAGTAAGCGCGTTTTTCTGTCAAAGGCCTTCTGTTAAAAGCCCAGGGCTTCACCGGGCAAAATCTTATGAAAGGGCGGTTATCAGATCAAGGACTGAGGTCATCGTCTTCGTCTGCACCCACAGGTATACGTTTCCGATGCATTCTTTTGTGTTCCGACAGGACTTGAGCACTCCTGCAGATCTTTCCGCATAGCCGTTGCTGGCTATCCTCTCCGACGATTGTTTCGTCACAGGTTCTTTGCCTGATGTGAGTGACGCTTTTGTGAGTCGACAGGGCTCGAGCATGCTTGCAGACTGCTGCGCATGGTCGTTGCTGACCATCGTCCCCGACTACGGTCACGTCACATGTTTTTTTTCCTGTATGGTATCCGCTTTTATGATCCGAAAGGGCTTTAGCGCTCTTGCAAACCTTTCCGCATGGTTGCAGCTGGCCATGCTCACCGATCACTGTCACGTCACAGGTTCGTTGCCCGCTGTGGACTTTGCTTTTGTGAACCGACAGGGCTTTAGAACTCTTGCAGACTGCCCTGCATAGTTGCAACCGGCCATTTTCACCAGTCACTTTTACGTTACAAATTCTTTGCCCGCCGTGGGTGCTTCTTTTGTGATTCCAAAGAGCTCTGATATTGCTGTACAACTTTCCACATGACCGCAGCAGGCCATCCTGGCCGACCACGGTCGCATCACAGGTTTGCTGAATAGTGTGGACGCTTCTTTTGTGATTCCACAGGGTAGCAGCATTTATGCAGATCTTTCTGCACGGCTGTTGCTGACCATCTGCCCCGTCGACTAGCACGTCACAGACTTTTTGCCCGGTGTGATATTTACTTTTGTGAACTGACAGTGCCTGAACATTCCTGCTGACCTTCCCGCAAGGTCGCAGCTGGCCACCCTCCCAGACCACTATTACATTACAGGTCGATTGCCCGGTAGCGTCAGTTCTCGAGATTGCCTCTGCGCTCACTGAGTCTGAGACGACCCCATCTGAGGCAACCCGTTCTACTGAGCTGATGCTATTGGTTGGGTTGACATCAATGCTGTGCGGCTGTTGCCGAAATAGTTGACCAGAATCGTATTGACTCATAATGGCAGGGATATCATCCCATATTTTTAGAGGCGGGATTTGTTGGCAATGTGTACTGTTTAAAGGAACAAAATGCCCCATGCAACTGAAACAGAGCCCGTTGGCCAGATGAGAGCATGAACTTTGTCCGCAATTCATAGACCATTCAGCTGGCTCTTTGCTCTCAGATGATTCTCGTAAATCACAAACGCCATGACAGGGGTGGACGAAACAATTTAAACCCAAAGTATGAGAATGTTGTTGAGGGCCTGCGTCCCCTCCGTCAGAGTCAGAATACCGAAGATGATTGAATGATTCTCCAGGGTAGGGGGATACTGTTGTGGTTTCCTGAACGGATGATTTTGATGGCTGGTTTTGTTGTGAGTCTTCTCCAAAGCCATACATCATAGTAATGGTCGCAAACGTGTGACTCTGGCTCACCTCTTGTTGTTCAATTGGTTTTTCAACAGAACTAAACGACGGTGAATCGGGGTTCCAACGGCTTTTTAAAAGCCAACCGATAGTGGTAACCTCTCCTGGAGGTATCCATAAAAAGGGGTTGAGACATAGAGGGGCGTCTCTGGTGGTCAGGATCATTACGCAACCAGCGAGCAGATGTGTGGTGTAAAGCAAGTCCCACGAAATCGATTCAATAATGGTCGATTTTGCCCGATTGCCGCCAGCTTTCCGGGGCTTGTCATCAGGCTTCGAGTCCGGTCCTGCACAGTCGTCTGTGTTGGCAATGTTTGATGGGTCGCGCAGCAATGTACATTGGTCACTCTTCATAGAAAAGCTCTGGTTATGAAAAACTGCATTTTTTTCAAGCTCGACAATAAAGCGTTCTGTCAAGGGTTCGGCATGACAGGCGACAGACAACAACATCAGCAATAGTGTTGCAGCAAAGAGAGAGTGTTCAATAATTCTATCCATGCATTCTTGTATACAGAGAGGAAGGATAGAACAAGAAAATAAATGTATTTTTCTGCCAATAACTTTTTGTTAAAAACCAAAAGTTGCTCTGGGCAAAAAGTATCTGCAAAGTGGTTTGCCTTGCGGCAAACTGCTGACGCTCATGATCGGAGTGATGTCTAATCAGATCATTACTTATATTCTGACTTCTTGAGATTGGAGTCATACTCCGGGTGCTCATCTGCGGACGTGCGTTTTCGATGTATTCTTTTATGATCCGTAAAGGCTATAGCGTTGTTGCAGACCTTCCCGCATCGTCGCTGCTGACCATCCTTCCCGATCACGGTTATGTTACAGATTTGTTGCTTGCTGTGGTGTCTTCTTTTGTGATCCTTCAAGGCTTGAAGGTTCTTGCAGAATGTCCCGCATGGCTGCGGCTGGTCATCCTGCCCGAATACGGTCACGTCACAGCTTTTTGGCCCTGTGTGGTATCTTCTTTTATGAACCGACAGAGCCTGGACATTGCTGCAGACCTTTCCGCAAGGCCGTTGTTGGCCATCTTTTGTGATTAAAGTTGCGACACAAGTTTTTTGCTCGCTATGTTTCCTGTTTTTGTGTCCCGAAAGGGTTTTAGCATTGCTGCAGACTTTCCCGCATTGCTGCGGCTGGCCATCCTTCCCGACCGTTATAACGTTGCAGATTTGTTGCCCGGTGTGGCATTTGTTTTTGTGAGCCGCCATAGCCACAGCATTCTTGCAGATCGTCCCGCATGGCCGCGGCTGGCCATCCTCCCCGACCACTGTCAGCCTGCAGGTTTGTTGCCCAGAATGCTCTCTTCTTTTGTGAAGCGTCAGAGCTTGAGCATTCTTGCAGACCCTCCCACATCGCCACTGACGACCATCCTGCCCGATCAGTGCCATGTGACAGGTTTTTCGCCCAGTGTGGTATTTGCTTTTATGACTTGACAGGGCATTAGTATTCTTGCTGACCTTCCCGCATGGCCGCGGCTGGCCATCCTCTCCGATCACGGTTATGTCACAGATTTGTTGTTTGTTGTCGTATTTTATTCTGCGATCCGACTGAGTTCCCTGGCAATGTGTCGTTCCGGTTATGAAATTATCAGGTGCTGTTGGAGTTTGTAATGTGTCTGTCTGAGTATGCGTAATGGAAATTCCGATTTCTTCAAGAAGACTCTGAAGAGTGTTTGACCCATTAATGCCCTCAAATACATCAGTCCGGAAAGGCAAAGTCCAGGGCTCTGGCACATCATCATGGACCGGCCCGGTAGGGTCAGTTGTATAGTCTGTCCCTGAACTCATTGGGTGCGCAGCACTTTCAGAATCAGAATGACTGATGCAGCTAAAGCAAAGTCCGTCAGACAAATGAGGAGATGAGCTTTGTTCAAAATTCAGTGGCAATTCAGCTGACCCTCCGCTGTCAGATAATGGTCGGAATTGACAAACGCCATAACAAGGATGGACATAACAATTTAAACCGAAAGTATGTTGATGTTGTTCAGGGCCTCCGTCACCGTCGCCATGGTCATGATCATAATACGTGAGATGAGTGAAAAAGCCTGTATGGTCGGCAGTGGCTTGAGATTCCCATGATTCAAATGGCAGGTCTTGTTGTTGGTCTTGTCCGCTACCCAACATCATAGTGATGGTGGTAAACGAGTGATCCTGACTTGTCTCTGGTTGTACGATCGATTGTTTAATCGTGTTAAACAGTGGTGAATCAAGGAGAGGATAGCTTGTTTTAAGCCAACCGACAGCTACAACCACTTCTGCAGGTAGCCATGAATAAGGGGTGGAACTGAGAGGGGCATTTCTGGTGGTAAGCATCCGTTCGTAACCCACCAGCACAAAAGTAGCGTAAAATAATTGCCACGAAGCCGACTCAATGAGGGGCGTTTTGACCCCGTAACCGCCAGATCTGTTGTGTTTTTTGTCAGATGGCGAGTCTGATCCTGCATAGTCGCTGGTGTCGGAAATATCGGAAGTGCTTCCCGGCAATGTACGACGGTCACACTTTATAGAAAAGCGTGGGTTGGGAACAGATGTTTTCCGTTCAAGCTCGACAGTATAACGTTCTGTTAATGGTTGGGCGTGGCAGATCACGGACAACAACATTAGCAGAAGTAATGATGGTGCTACAAAGAGTGAACGTTTAATAATTCTATCCCTGCGTTCTGCTATACAGAGAGGAAGAATAGACCACTTGATGATTGAAGTGGTCTCTGATCAAGTCGTTACTTATTTACTTAACTTTCCGGAAGGCTGAGTTAATCGTACTGTTGAACATCGACAGGCTTGCGTTTTCGGTGTCTTTTTTTATGTTCATACAGGGTTTTAGTGTTCTTGCAGATCTTTCCGCATGGTCGCTGCTGGCCATTCTCCCCGACCATGGTTACGTCACAGGTTTGTTGCCCGGAATGGTGTATTCTTTTGTGATCCGAAAGAGATTGAGGGTTCTTGCAGACCTTCCCGCATAATCTCTGCTGGCTATCCTCTCCGACCACAATCTTGTTACAGGTTCGCTGCCCGGAGTGTTTTCTTCTTTTATGATCTAACAGGCTTTTAGCACTTTTGCTGACCGTTCCACATGGCCGCGGCTGGCCATCCTTGCCGACCACGGTTACGTCACAGGTCCGTTGGTCGGTGTGATGTCTTCTTTTGTGATCCGACAAGGCTTGTGTATTGTTGCAGATCTTCCCGCATGGCCTCTTTTGACCATCCTCCCCGGCCACGATCACGTTACACGTTTTTCGTGCAGTATGCTGTCTTCTTTTGTGATCTGGCAGGGCTTTGAGACTCCTGCAGATTGTTCTGCATAGCCGCCGCTGGCCATCCCCATCGACCACGGCCACGTCACAGGTTTTTGGCTCGTTTTGCTCTCTTCTTTCGATAAGCGACAGGGGTTGATCATTCTTGCTGACCATTCCATATGGCTGATGCCGACCCTCCTTCCCAACTACGGTCATGTTACAGGCTAGTAGTCTGATGTCGTATTTTATTTTGTGATCCGATAGGGATTGGTGACAATGTATCGTTCCAAATACAGCATTCTCAGGTGCTGTCGGGTCCTGTGGTGTGTCTGTCTGGGTGGGCCTGCTAGAAATTCCGGTTTCTTCGAAAAAACTCTGAAAAGTGGGTGACCTGGTAGTGACCGCAGATTCATTCGTGCTGAGAGGCTCATTATCGGGCGTAGGCGCATTATAATTGAACGACCCGGCGAGGTAAGCTGTAAAGTCTGCACCTGTATACATTGGGTGTTCAGTGTGTTCAGAGTCCAATTGACTTAAGCAGCTGAAGCAGCGTCCATTAGCCAAATGAGGGCATGAGCTTTGTTCGGAATTCAATGGCCACTCAGTTGGCTCACCGCTCTCGAATGATGGTCGAAATTGACAAGCGCCATGACAGGGATAGAAAAAACAATTTAAACCTAAAGTATGTTGGTCTTGTTCAGGGCCTCCGCTACCGCCGCTATACCCAGTATTATGGAAGCGAGTGAGAGAGCCTGAAGGGCGGGCGGTGGCTTTCGTGGCGAACTGGCCCGATGATTCCGATGGCTGGCATTGTTGCTGGTTTTGTGCAGAGTCCGACATCAAAATGATGGTGGCAAGTGGGTAATTCTGGTTCGCGTCTCGTTGTTCAATTGGGTTAGGTTGTCCAACCGGGCTAAGCAGAAGCGAACCTGAGTTTCGATAGCTTTTGAAAAGCCAGACGGCAGCGACAACGAAAACCACTTCTACAGGTTGCCATGAATAAGTGGCGGAATATAGTGAGGCATCTTTGATGATCAGGATCAGTTCGAAGCTAACCAGCAGATGGTCGGCGTAAAGCCAATGCCACGTAATCGAATTAACAAGGGCGGTTTTTACCCCATAAGCGTCAGGTTCCTTTGGCTTGTCGTCAGGCGGTAAATCTGATGCTCTATGGCCGGTTTTATTGGCAATGACTGATGGATGGTCTGGCAATCTATGCCGGGCGCGCTTTATAGAAAAGCACTGGTCTGGAGAACTTGTTTTATGTTCAGGTTCATTAACAAAATGTCTTGTCACCGATTGAGCCTGACAGACGACAGACAGTAGCAGCAACAGCGGTGCCGCATAGAGTGGGTGTTTAATAATTCTATCCCAGCCTTCGGTTCACAAAGAGAAAGGATAGATCAATTCATAATTAATGGTGTCTGATCAGATCGTTAGTTATTTATTTACTTTAAATTCCGGAGGGCTGAGTTCATCGTCCTGATCTGCATTGACAGGCTTGCGTTTTCGGTGTTTTTTTTTATGTTCATAAAGTGTTTTAGTGTTCTTGCAGACCTTTCCGCATAGTCTCTGCTGGCGATCCTCCCCGACCATGGTCTCGTCACATGTTCGCTGCCCGGAGTGTTTTTTTCTTCTGTGATCGGACAGGCTTTTAGCACTCTTACAGACCGTTCCACATGTCCACAGCTGGCCATCCTTCCCGACCATGGTTAGGTTACAGGTTTGTTGCCCGGTGTGTTGTCTTCTTTTGTGATCCGACAGGGCTTGAACACCGTTGCAGACCTTCTTGCATGGCCTCTGCTGACCATCCTCCCCGACCCTGAACAGGTTACAGGTTTGTTGCACGATGTGCTTTTGTCTTTTGTGATCCCTCAGGGCCTGGCCATTCTTGCAGACTATCCCGCATGGCTGCTGCTGGCCATCCTGACCGACCACGGCCATAACACAGGTCTGTGGCCCGTTATGGTATCTGGTTTTGTGAGTCGATAGGGCTTTAGCATTCTTGCAGACCGTTTCGCATGGCCGTTGCTGACCATCCTCCATGATCACCGTCCTGTCACAGATTTGTTGCCCAGTGTGCGCTTTTCTTTTGTGATCTCTCAGGGCTTGATTATTCCTGCAGACTATCATGCATGGCTGCTGGCCATCCTGATTGATCACGGTCGTGTAACAGGTCTTCGGTCCGGAGTGGTATCTTGTTTTGTGAATCGACAGGGCGTGAGAACTAATGCAGACCGTTCCACATGGCTGCTGCAGACCATTCTCTCTGATAACGGTTATGTCACAGGTTTTTGAACCAGTGTGTTTTAGTCTTTTGTGCTCAATCAAGGTTTGTGCACTCTTGCAGATTGTCCCGCATGGCCGCTTCTGGCCATCCTCACCGACCAAGGTCATGTGACAGGACTGTGGCCCGGAGTGGTCTCTTCTTTTGTGGTACGACAAGATTTTAGGATTCTTGAAGGTCATCCCACATGTGCGTTGTCGGCCTTCCTCCATGATCACTGTCCTGTCACAGGTTTGTTCCTCAGAGTGCTCTGTTCTTTTATGATCTCTCAGGGCTTGACTATTCTTGCAAACTCTCCTGCAAGGCTGCTGCTGGCCATCCTCCCCGATCACTACCACGTCACAGATCCTTTGCCCCCTGTGGTATGAACTTTTGTGAGACGATAGCGCATTGGCATTCTTGCAGAGCTTCCCACATATTCGCTGCTGGCCATCCTCCTCGAATAGGGTCACGATACAGATTTTTTGTTCGTGGTCGTATTTTTTTTTGTGATCCGACAAGGCTTGTAATGTGCCTGTCCTGATAAGCGAAGTGGAAGTACCGACTTCTTCGAAAAGATTCTTAAGAACGGATGACCCATTCATGCCCGCAGATTCTTCAGCGCCGGAAGGCTCATTTCCAGACATTGGCGAAACATACCTGAGTGGCTCAGGGTCAGTTGCATAGTTTGCCCCTGCACTTGTTGAGTGTGCAGTGTTTTCAGAATCAAATTGTATTATGCGACTAAAGCAGTGTTCATTAGCCAAATGCGGATATAAGCTTTGTCCGAAATTCAGAAGCCATTCTGCTGGTTCTCTGGTGTCGGGTGATGGTCGGAATTGACAAACGCCATGACAGGGATGGATGAAACAGTTTAAGCCCAAAGTATGTTGGTGTTGTTGAGGGGCTCTGTTATCGTCATCAAAGAGGGAATACAAGAGGCTATTGAAATAGCTTGTGGCTACCTGGGCCTGCCGGTCGGATGATTCTGATGGCTGGTCTTGTTGTTGATAGGGATGTTGGTGATTCCCAGAGCCATACATCATTGTGATGGTGACAAATGTATGATCTCCCTGTGTTAGCATAGATGTTGTCGCTTGTTGTTCAACCGGGTTAAACTGCGACGAATCGAGGTTCCAATAGCCACTTAAAAGCCAGCCGACAGCGACAAGGCCTTCTACAGGTAGCGATGAATAAGGGGTGGTGCTCAGAGAGGCGTCTTTGGCTTTAAGGATAAGTTCGTAACCAACCAGAAGCTCAGTAGTGTAAAGCCATTGCCATGAAATCAATTTACTGAGGATGGTTTTTGCCCGGTAACCGCCAGATATTTTCAGTTCGTTATCAGGTGCTGAATTTGATCCTGTATAGACGTTTGTATTGGCAATAACTGATGGGTTTTCTGGCAATATCCGCCTGTCACACTTTATAGAAAAGCACTGGTTTAGAGAACCTGTTTTTTGTTCAGGCTCGACAACAAAGTGTCTTGTCAACGTTTCAGACTGACAGACGACAGACAATGCCAGTATAAGCAACAGTAGTGGCGCAAAGAATGTGATTTTAATAATTCTATCCTTTCCTCTGGTGTACAGAGAGGAAGGATAGGTCAAGAAATGAAATCTACTCTTTTCTCAAAGGCCTTTTGTTAAAAGGCAGAGTCTGCACCGGGTCAACCTCATTCGTTTTGCTTTACATCAACAGGCTTGCGTTTTCGGTGTCTTCTTTTGTGCTCCGAAAGGGCATGAGCATTCTTGCAGGTCTTCCCGCACGGCCGCAGCTGGCCATCCTCCCCGACCACTGTTAAGTCGCAGATTTGTTGCCCGGTGTGTTCTTTTCTTTTGTGATCCTGCAAAGCACAAGCATTCTTGCACACTCTTCCGCATGGCTGCGGCTGGCCTTCCTCTGCGATCACGGTCTTGTAGCAGATCTGTTGCCCGCTGTGGTATCGGCTTTTGTGAAGCGTCAAAGCCTCAGCACTCTTGTAGACCTTCCCGCACGTCCGAAGCTGGCCATCCTTCGCGATCATAGTCACGTCACAGGTTTGTTCTCCGCTGTGGTCTCTTCTTTTGTGCGTCGACAGAGCTTGAGCACTTTTGCAGGCCTTCCCGCATGGCTGAGACGTACCATCGATACCGGTCAGGATCACGTCACAGGTTTCTTGCTTGCTATGGTCTCTTCTTCTGTGAGTTGACAGGGCCAGAGTATTCTTGCAAACCTTTCTGCAGAGACGCGGCTGGCCATCCTCCCCGATCACGGTCACGTGACAGGTTTTCTGTCCAGAGTGGTATCTGCTTTTGTGAGTTGCCAGGGCATGATCATTCTTGCAGAGCTTCCAGCATAGCCGCGGCTGGCAACCTTTCTCGAGCACAGGCATGGTACAGATTTTGCGTTCGTTGCTGCATTTTATTTTATGATCCGACAGGACTTGCAATGTGTCTGTCCAGGTAAGCGAGGTGGAAGTCCCGACTTCTTCGAAAAGATCCTTTAGAGCAGGTGACTGATCAATGCTCGCAGATTCCATAGCGCTGGAAGGCGTATTTCCGGACATTGGCGCATCGTGCCTGAGCGGCTCGGCAGCAGTTGTATAGTCAGTCCCTGCATTTATTGAGAGTGCAGTATTTTCAGAATCAAATGGTCTTATACAACTCGAGCAGCATTCATTCGCCATGTGTGGGTGTGAGCTTTGTCTGGAATTCAGTGGCCATTCTGCTGACCCTCTGGTGTCGGATGACAGTAGGAATTCACAAACGCCATGACAGGGATGGACGAAGCAGTTTAAACCCAGAGTATGTTGGTGTTGTTGAGGGTCTTCGTCGCCGTCATCAGAGCTAGAATACAAGAGGTTAGTGAAATAACCTCTGACTAACGGGGCCCGCTGGCCGGATGATTCTGATGGCTGGCCTTGTTGCTGGTAGGCATGCTGGTTATTTCCAGAGCCAAACATCATTGTGATTGCTGCAAATGCTTGATCCCCCTCTGTCAGCATGAATGTTGCCTCTTGTTGCTCAATCGGGTTCACCAGTGGGGGGGCGGAGTTCCAGTAGCGACACGGAAGCCACCTGACAGCGACAAGCCCCTTTACAGGTGGTAACCACGAATAAGGAATAGAGCTAAGAGAGGCTTCCTTGGTTGTCAGGATAAGTTCGCAACTAACCAGAGGCTCAGTAGCGTAAAGCCATTGCCATGAAATCGATTCGATAAAGATGGTTTCAGCCCCGTAACCGCGAGATTCCCTCGCTTTGTCATCAGTTAGTGAATTTGATCCTGTATAGACGTTTGTATTGACGATAACTGACGGGTTGTCTGGCAATGCACAACGATCACGCTGTGTAGAGAAACGCAGGTTTGGAAAACCTGTTTTCCGTTCAAGCCCGGAAAAAAAATGTCTTGCTAAGGGTTTAGAATGACAGACGACAGACAACGTCAGTAGGAACAACATCGGTGCCGCAAAGAGTGAGTTTTTAATAATTCCGTCCTTTACTCTGTTTTAGTGAGAGGAAGGATAGATCAAGAAACTAAATAGACTCTTTTCTCAAAGGCCTCCTGTCAAATGACAGAGTTTGCTCCGGGTAACACTTTATTGGTTTTGCTCTACATCAGCAGACTTGCGTTTTCGGTGACTTCTTTTGTGTTGCTTCAGGGCAAGAGCATTCTTGCAGCCTGTTCCACATGGTCGTGGCTGGCCATCCACCCCAACCATTTTAGGGCCACAGACTTTTTGCCTGCTGTGTTCCCTTATTTTGTGGTACGAAAGATGTTGGGAATGCTTGCAGACCTTTCCGCATGGACGTTGCTGGCCATCCTCACCAATCACGGCCACCTCACAGATTCTTTGCCCTCTGTGGTATTTGCTTTTGTGAGCCATGAGAGACTGAATATTCTTGGAGACTGTCCCGCATGCTCGCGGTCGGCCATCCTTCCCGACCACTGTTAAGCCACAGGTTTGTCGCCCGCCATGTTCCCTTAGTTTGTGATTCGTAAGAGATTGATTATTTTCGCAAAGCTTTCCGCATAGTCGCAGCTGGCCATCTTTCCCGATCTCTGTCAGGTTGCAGGTTTTTTGCCCGGTATGGTATTTGGTCTTGTGAGATGACAGGCATCGGGCATTCTTACAGACCGACCCGCACGGTCGCGGCTGACCATCCGCACCGCTCACTGTCACGTCACAGGTTTGTTGCTCTACATGGGCTTGTTTTTTGTGATCCGACAGCATTTGGGCATTCTTGCAGACTGTCCCGCATGGCTGCTGTTGGTTGTGCTTTCCGGTCACTGTCACTTCACAGGTTTTTTGCCCGGTATGGTATCTGGCTTTGTGAACCGTCAGAGATCGAGCGTTCTTGCATACTGCTCCGCATGGCTGCAACTGTCCATCCTTATCGACCACAGTGGCTTTACAGGCTTGTTGCTCGCTGTGGGCTCTTTTTTTGTGATCCCATAGGGATTTGGCACTCACGAAGACCTTTCCGCACGTCTGCGACTGGCCACTCTCACAGACTATGGTAATGCAACAGTTTTTTTGCTTGCTGTGGTCGTTGCTTTTGTGAACCGAGAGGTCTTGCTCGCGATGTGTCGTTCCAGGTACAGCATCCCCGTGGGTTACCGGGGCTTGAGTGATGGCTGGCTGGTTGAGCGTAGAAGCCATGTCAGTTTCTTCGAGAAGACGATTCAGTTCGATTGACCCCTTCATGACCTCAAAAACATTTGTGGTGGAAGGCTCATTCCAGTCTGTAGGCATATCATAATCGAGTGGTATAAAGTTATTTAATGTTTTGCAAGGTGATTTATTTTGGACATGTTCATTGTTTTCAGGATCAAAATAACACATGCAACTAAAGCAGTGTCCATTGGTCAAATGGGGGCATGAGCTTTGTCCGGGAAATGCTCCTGATGGTTGGAATTGACAAACACCATGACAGGGATGGACGAAACAATTTAAACCCAAAGTATGTGAGTGTTGTTGGGGGTCTCCGCTACCGCCGTCAGAGTCAGAGTACAGAAGACTGGTGAAATAGCCTGTGACGTAGCTGGTGGCTTTTGGGGCTTGCTGACTGGATGATTCTGATGGCGGGTATTGTTGCCGGTCACATCCGGGGTTGGAGCCAAAAACCATAGTGATGGTCGGAAACGACTGATCCTGATTCACCTCTTGTTGTTCAATGTGTTGTTCAATTGGGTTAAATGACAGTAAATCGGGGTTCCAATAACTTTTTAAAAGCCAGCCGAGAGCGACAACCATTTCTTCAGATGACCATGAATAATGGCTCGAGTCTGGAGGGGAATCTCCGGTGGTCAGGAACGGTGCGTAACCCACCAGCAGGTGAGTAGCGTAACGCAACTGCCATGAAATCGATTCAATGAGGGGGGGGATTACCCCGTAACCGCCGTGATCTTTGACATCAGGCGGTGGATCTGATCCTCCAAAGCCGTGCATGTCGGCAATGTCTGAGAGGGCGACCGGCAGTGAATGCAGGCCATGTCTTATAGAAATGATTTGGTTTGGATAACCAGCATTTTGTTGAATCGCGACAACGAAGCGTTCTTTCAACGGTTTGGCCTGACAGACGACATGTAACAACTGTAGTTGAAACAGCAGTACCGCAAAGAGTGAATGTCTAATAATTCTATCCTTGCATTCTGATTTACAGATAGGAAGGATAGATCAAGAGAATAAGTATGCTTTTCTGTCAAAGCCTTTCTGTTTCACATCAACAGGTTTGCGTTTTCGATAGCGGTGTCACAAAGAGTGAGTGTTTAATAATTCTATCTCTCGAGAAAGGTTGGCTCAGCTAAAGGATTGAGGTCATCGTTCTGGTTCACATCAAGGCGCTTGCGTTTTCCATGAGTTCTTATGTGTTCCGACAGGGCATGATCATTCTTGCAGAGCTTTCCGCATGGCCCTTGATCGCCGTCTTCCCCGACCATGGTCAGCTCACAGGCTTTTTGCACACAATGGTGTCTTCTTTTGTGAACCAACAGGTCGCGGGCATTGTTGCAGAGTTTTCCGCACGGCCGCTGATGGCCATCCTCTGTGACCACGGACACCCAACAGGTTTTTTGCCCGGTGTGGCATTTTCTTTTGTGATCCGAGAGTTTTTTTGCATTGTCGAAAATCAGCCAGCATGGCCGATGCCGACCATCTTCTGTGCCCACGATCACGTCACAGACTTTTTGCCCGGTGTGGTACTTGCTTTTGTGATCCGTCAGGGCCTTGGCATTCTTACATACCTTTTCGCATGGACGCTGCTGACCGTTCTCTGCGATCACAATGACGTCACAGATTTGTTGCCCGCTGTGGTCCCTTCTTTTGTGATAGGACAGAGCCAGATAATGTATGCAGGCTTTTCCGCATGGCCGCGGCTGACCATCTTCCCCGATCACGATCACGTCACAGGTTTTCTTACTCTTGTTGATTTTGCGTTTGTGAGTCGGCAGAGACCGGGCATTCTTGTGGTCCTTTCCGCATGTTTTCTGCGGGCCATCTTCTCCGGTCACGGGCACATCACAGGCTTGTCGCCCGAAAGGGGCGTCATTTATAAGAACTGAACCGGTAATCATTGAGTGAACAGGGGTGTCATTAATGTATTGGAGTTGAATCGGGGCGAAATAATCGAATGCTTCGAAAAGTTCGTCTTGTTGGTAAGAGTAGCCAGAGTTTTCAGGATCAAAATGACTTATGCAACTAAAGCAGCGCCCGTTAGCAAGATGTGGGCATGAGCTTTGTTCGAGGCTGGCTACCTTGTGGTCTGGGAAATTTTCTTCGGAGTTCTGCAGCCATTCATCAGGTCCTCCGTTATTGGATGATGGTCGGAATTGACAAACGCCATGACAGGGGTGAATGAAACAATTTAAACCCAAGGTATGTGAGTGATGTTGAGGGCCTGCGTTACCGCCGCCAGAGTCAGAATATAGGGGATGATTGAAAGAACTTCCAGTGAAGGAAGCTGCTGCTGTGTTTTCCTGGACGAACGGTCCTGATGTCTGGCCTTGCTGCAGGGGTTGTCCAGAACCAAACATCATAGTGGTGATCACAAACGGATTATCCTGACTCACCTCTTTTTGTTCAGTGTGTTGCTCAATCGGGTTCAACAGCGGTGAATCGGTGTCCCAATAACTTCCTAAAAGCCGACCGATAGCGACAAACGCTTCTAAAGGCAGCCATGAACAAGGGGCTGCGCCTGGAAGAGCGTTTTTGGTTGTCAGGATCAGCAGTTCGTAACCAACCAGTAGATGAGACGCGTAATGTAACTGCCACGAAATCGGCTCAATAAGGGGTGTCATGACCCCGTAACGGCCAGATGTGTCTGGCCTGTCTTCAGGCGGTGAGTCCGATCTTGCATGGATGTTTATGTCGGCAAAGGCTATCTGGCTGCCCGGCAGTCTATGCAGGCCACACTTTATAGATAAGCTCTGTCCTGGAAAAACTGCATTCTCTTTAAACTCAACAATAAGAAGCTCTGCCTGACAAACGACAGAGGATACCAGTATCAGCAACAGCGGTATCGGAAAGAATGAATGTTTAATAATTTTATCCCCGCATTCCAGACGGTAGAGAGGAAGGATAGATCAAGATAATAAGTGTGTTTTTGTTTCGAAGGCCTTCTTAAAAGACAAAGTTGGTATCGGTCAAAGCCTCATGAAAGGGCTGGCATTACTTATTTGCTTTGCCTGTTTTAAGCCTGAGTTCACCATTCTGGTCTACATTATTGTGCTTGCGTTTTTGATGTGTTTTTTTTTTGTGATTCATCAGGGCTAGCGCATTCTGGCAGACCGTCCGGCAGGATTGCTGACGGCCATTCTCTCCGACGACGATAAGGTCACAGGTTTTTGCTCCACTGTGGACTTTTGATTTGTGAGCCGACAGAGATTTATTACTTATGAAGGCCCTCCCGCATGGTCGCTGATGGCCGTCCTCTCCGATCATTGTCGCGTCACAGGTATGTCGCCCGATGTGGGTATTTTTTTTATGATTCGACAAAGCTTTAGCATTCTTGCATACCTTCCCGCATCGTCGCTGCTGCCCATTTTCCCCGACCTCTATTACTTCACAGGTTTTTTGAACGCTGTGGATTCTGATTTTGTGATCCGACAGCTCTCCAGCATTCTTGCAGACCGTCCCGCATGGCTGCTGCTGGCCATTTTTCCCGAACACTTTCACGTTGCAGATTTTTTGTCCAGAATGGGCTTTGCTTTTGTGACACGACAGGGCCTTAACATTCTCGCAGATCCTCCCGCACGGCCGCTGCTGGCCATTTTCCTCAATCACTGTCGTGTCACAGGTTTGTTGCCCGGTGTGTACTCTTATTTTGTGATCCCACAGAGTATTAGCATTCTTGCAGACCATCCCGCACGGCACTGGCTGGCCATATTCCCAACCCACAGTTACGTCACAGGTTTTTTGCCGTGTGTGGGCTCTGGTTTTGTGAGATGAAAGGGCTTTAGGATTATTGCAGACTGCCCCACATGGCTTTAGCTGGTCATCCTCCCCGACCACTATCACGTCACAGGTTAGTTGCCAGTCAGGGGCCGTTACAGAGGCTACCGCGGCTCTCATTAAGCCTGAAGGGTTGCGGCTGTCAGCTGGGTTGCCACCCATACCCATACCATGGGCCTCTGACTCAGAGAACGGGTCAAAATTGCGCTTGATTTCAATGGGAATGAGAAAACTCAATGTTTTGACAAGATCAGCTTGCTTGGGCTGTGCAGACTTTTGAGGACCTGAATGACTCAGGTAATGGTAGCCGCGTTCATTAGCCAAATAAGGGCATGAGCTTTGTTCGGGTGTTGTTCTTGTCGGGTCTGACCTGTTTTCTAAGAAATTGAACAGCGATTCATCAGACTCTCTGATATCGAATGATGATCGGAATTGACAAACACCGTAACAGGGATGGACGAAACAATTTAAACCGAAGGTATGCAGGTGTTTGGGGGGGGGGGCCGTTGCCGTCGTCAAAGTCATAATAGGGGAAGCTGGCGAAATAGTCTGTGGGGTGGGGCGTGGTTTGCCGGACTGGTTGTCCCGATGATTCTGGTGGCCGACCCTGCTGTCGGGCTTGTCCGGAGCCAAACATCATAGTGGTGATCGCAAAGGGGTTCTCCTGACTTGCCTCTTGTTGTTCAATTTGTTCTTCAATCGGGGCAAACATCGATGAATCGAGGTACCAATAACGTCTTAAAAGCGAACCGATAGCGACAACCGCTTCGGGTAGGGATGAATGAGGGGTAGAGCTCCGGGAGGCCTCTTTGCAGGTCAGGATCAGTTTGTAACCAACCAGCAGGTCGGTTGCGTAAAGCAACTGCCAGGAAATCGACTCAATCATGGGCTTTTTGACACTGTAACCGCGAGATCTATGTGGTTTGTCACCAGGAGGTGAGTCTGATCCTGCACAGCTGTTTGTGTCAGCAACAACTGACGGTCTGCCCGACAAGCTATGTGGGGCAGGTTCTATAGAAAAGCCCGGGTTTGAAAAAACTGTATTCTGTTTAAAGTCGACAATAAAATATTCCGTCAACGGTTCGGCCTGATAGGCGACAGACGACAAAAATATCGGCAACAGTGGTGCCGCATAGAGTAAGTGTTTAATCATTTTGTCCCTCATAATCAGGGTGGGTGTCAGATCAAGGATTGAGGTCATCGTTCTCGCCCATATCAACAAACTTGCGTTTGTGACGCCTTCTTTTGTGTTCCTCCAGGACTCGAGCACTCTTGCAGAGCCTTAGGCATGGTCGCGGTTGTCCATCTTTCCCGACCACTGTCATGTCACAGATTGCTTGTTTGGTGTGGGCTCTTCTTTTGTGTTCTGTCAGGGCTTGAGCACTCTTGCAGAGCTTACGGCATGGCTGCGGTTGTCCATCTTTGTCGACAACTGTTATGTCACAGATTGTTTGTCCTGTGTGGGTTCTTCTTATATGATCCGACAGGGCCTGAGGATTATTGCAGATCTTCCCGCACAGAAACTCCTGACCATCTTCCCCGACGACTGTTTTAATACAGGTTTTTAGCCCTCCGTGGATTCTTCTTTTGTGATCCGAGAGGGTTCTGGCACTTTTGCAGACCTTCCCGCATGGTTGCTGCTGGCCATCTTTCCGGAACAGGGTCAAGTCACAGATTTGTTGTCCGGTGTGGTATCTTCTTTTGTGTTCCGTCAGAGCCTGCATATTTTTGCAGAGTATCTTGCATGGCTGCTGCTGGCCATCCTTCCCAACCACGGTTTCGTCACAGGTTTGCTCACTACTGTGGAAAGCCCTTTTGTGAGCCCACAGGGCATAAGTACTCCTGCAGACCAGCCCGCATGGCTGCTGCTGGCCATCTTCCCGGACAATGGTCTCGTCACAGATTTTTTGTTCGGTGTGGTATCTTCTTTTGTGATCCGTCAGAGACTTAATATGTTTGCAGAGCTTTCCACACGGCCGCGGCTGGCCATCCTTCCCCACCACAGTTACGTCACAGGTTTGTTGACCGCTGTGGAAGGCCCTCTTGTGAAGCCACAGGACAGCAGCGTTCTCGCAAGCTTGCCCGCATGGCCGCTGCTGGCCGTCCTGCCCGATCACGGTGGCGTTACAGGTTTGTTGCAAAGTGTGGTATGTGCTTTTGTGAGATGATAGAGACTCAGTATTCTTGCAGACTGCTCCACATGGCGACCTCTGGCCATCTTCCCCGACCACTGTTTCTTCACAGATTTGCTGCTCGTTGTGTTTTTTTCTTTTGTGACTGATCAGGGCTTTAGTATTCTTGCAGAGCTTCCCGCATAACCGCTGCTGGCCATCCTCGCCAACCACTGTCTGCTCGCAGATTGGTGGCCTGTTGTGGTGTCTTGTTTTGTGATATGTCAAGGCTCGAGCATTTTTGCAGACCCTTCCGCATGTCTGCTGCTGGCCATCTTCCCGGACCACGGGCGTGTCACACATTTTTTGTCCGCAGTGGACTTCGCTTTTGTGAAGTGATAGGGATCGGGCATCATGAAAGAGCTTCCCGCATGGCTGCAGCTGGCCACATTTCTTAACGACTATCACGTCGCAGGTTTGTTGCCCGATAGGGGGAGTTGTAGAGACTATCCCGTCACTCATTGAGTTTGAGGCGACCCCATCTGAGGCGACCCCATCTATAGAGTTTTCGCTAATGTCTGGGTTGCGGTCAATGTCATGGGCCTGTGGCTCAAATAGCAACTCAAATAGTTGATCAGGGTTGCATTCGGAATGCATAGGATCCGGATTATCGAGTGCTTTCAAAAGCTCGTCTTGCCTGAGGGTTGCATCGCTGTTCGGATCAACGTGAATTATGCGACCAGAGCAGCATCCATAGGCCAAATGAGAACATGGGTTTTGCTCGGGTGTTGCTCCTGTGAGGTCCAACCCATTTTCTTCGAAATTCAGCAGCCATTCATCAGGCTCTCTGTGATCCCGGAATAGTCGTAATTGACAAATGCCATGACAGGGATAGATAAAACAATTTAAACCCAAAGTATGTAAGTTTTGTTGAGGATCTTCGCTACCCTCGCCAGAGCCTGAATACCAGAGGGTAGTGAAAAAACTCTCAGGGTGAATGGCTGTCGGAGCTTCTTGAGTGGATGATTCTGATGGTTTGCCATGTGATTGGTTATGTCCGGAATCCATCATCATAGTGATCGTGGCAAATAGGGGGGGGTGACTTACGTCTTGTTGTTCGACCCGGTGAGGGAACGGTGAATTGTGGTACCCATGGCTTTTCAAAAGCCAGCCGACGATGATAGCCACTTCCATAGGCAGCCATGAAAAAGGGATGGAGCTAAGAGAGGTGTCTTTGGTTGTAAGGATCAGTTGGTAACCTACCAGCAGGCTGGTGGCGTAAAGCCATTGCCATGAAATCGGTTCATTCAGAGGCGTTTTGACCCCGTAACCGCCGGATTTATGTGGTTTGTCATCAGGCAGCGAATCTGGTTCTGTATAACCGTTTGTGTGGGCAATAACTGACAAATTGCCCGATAAGGTATACCGCCCACGCTTTATAGAATAGCTATGGTTTGGAGAAGCTGTATTCTGTTCAAGCTCGACAATATGACGTTCAGTCAACGGTTGGGCCTGACAGATGACAGACAACAAAAGAAGCAGTAACTGCGGTGCTGCAAGGAGTGAGTGTTCAATCATTCTATCCTTGAGTTCTGGTTTACAGAGAGGAAGGATAGATCAAGAAAGTAAGTGTGCTTTACCGTTAAAAAACCATTTAAGCCCGGCTGTAATTATTTATACGAATATTGTCTTTTGATTGTCACTCTCATATAAGGGCAGAGGGGCAGAGGGGCAGAGGTCAGCTTAAGGGTTGAGATCATCGTTCCGGTTCACATCTTCGGGCTTGCGTTTTCGATGCTTTCTTTTGTGTTCTGTAAGGTCATGAGCATTGTTGCAGACATACCCGCATGGCCGCAGCTGGCAATCCTCCCCGACTACTGTTACGTCACAGGTTTTTGGTTCGCTATGGTGTCTTCTTTTATGCTCTGTCAGGGCTACGGCATTTTTGCAAGCCTTCCCGCATAGTCGCTGTAGGCCATCATTTTCGAACACTCTCACATCACAGATTTTTTGTCCGGTGTGGTATCTGCTTTTGTGAGACGCCAGAGATAGAGTATTCTTAAGGATCACCCCGCATGAACGCTGTTGACCATCCTCCCCAACCTTTGTGAGACCACAGATTTTTTGCTCGCAGTGGACTCTGCTTTTGTGCTGCGACAGGATACCTGCATTTTTGCAGATCGTTCCGCATGGCTGTGGTTGGCCATCTTCCCCGACAGTGATCAAGTTACAGGTTTTTTGTCCGCTGTGGCATTTGCTTTTGTGACTCGACAGGATTTGAACATTCTTGCAGACCTTTCCGCATGGCTGTTGCTGGCCGTCCTCGCCGATCGATGTTACTTCGCAGGCTTTTTGACCGGTGTGGTATCTGTTTTTGTGAGCTCTCAGAGATCGAACGTTCTTGAAGACCATCGCGCATTGCCGCTGTTGATCGTCTTCGCCAACCACTGTTAAGTCACAGATTTTTTGTCCGGAGTGGTAGCCATGTTTATGAGACAAAAGGGCTTTGGCATTCTTGCAGACTTTTGCGCATGGTCGCCGCTGGCCGTCCTCTCCGACCACTATCACGTCACAGGTTTGCTGTCCGGTGTGGTATCTGCCTTTGTGATCCGAGAGGATTTTAGCATTCCTGCAGACAGTCCCGCATGGTCGATGCTGGCCATCTTCCCCGACCACGATCAGGGGACAGGTTTTTTTTCCGGAGTGGTATTTGCTTTTGTGAACCGCCAGAGCTCGGGCATTTTTGCAGAACTTCTCACATTGTCTCAGGAGGCCATCCTCACCGATCTCTACTACGTCGCAGGTTTTTTGCCCGACAGGCTGAGTTGTTTCGGCTATCCCGGTACCTGATGAGTCTGAGACGAACCCGTCTTTATCGGATGATGGACGGAATTGACAAACGCCATGACAGGGATGGACAAAACAGTTTAAACCCAGAGTATGTGAGTGTTGTTGAGGACCTTCGTTATTGCCACCAGAGACTGAATACAGGGTGCTGGAGAAAGAGCTTATAAGTTGACCGGTGACTTGTGGGCTTCGCTGGCCAGATGATTCTGATACTTGGCCTTGTTGTTGGTCATTTCGAGAGCCGGGCATCATAGTGGTGATCACAAACGGCTGATTCTGACTCGATTCTTGCTGTTGAATCGGATTAAACAGCGGTGAGTCGGGGTTCCAATAGCTTCTTAAAAGACAGCTGACCGCTATAACCACTTCTACAGGTACCCATGAAAAAGGGTTGTAACTCAGAGGGGCGTTTTTGGTGGTCAGGATTACTTCGTAAGCAACCAGCAGATTTGTCGCGTAGAGCCACTGCCAGGAAATCGACTCAATGATGGTCGTTTTTATCTCGTAACTGTATGGTTTGTGTCGTTTTTTATCCGATGGCAAATTTGGTTCTGTATAGTCATCTGCGATAGTGATGACTGACGGGTTTCCGGGCAATGTACGCCCAGGCTTTATAGAAAAACTTTGGTTTGGAAAAACGGCCTTCTGTTCAAGCTCGACAATAAAGCGTTCTGTCAGCGGTTTGGTCTGGCAGACGACAGGCAAAAATAGTGTGAGCAACAATGGTGCAGAAAAAGAAGAGTGTTTAATCATCCTATAGTTGCATTCTAATTTGTAGAAAGGAAGAATAGATCACCTGATGAAAGTGCGGATGTCAGATCAAGGATTGAAGTCGTCGTTCTGGTCGACAACAACGGGCTTGCGTTTACGATGTATTCTTTTGTGTTTCGAAAGGCTGTCAGAATTTTTATAGATCCTTCCACACGGCTGCTGCTGGCCATCCTCTCCGATCGTCACGTCACAGATTTTTTCCTTGCCATGGATTCTGCTTTTGTGATTCGACAGGGTTCTGGCATTGTTGCAGACCTTTCCGCATGGTCGCTGCTGACCATCCTTCCCAACCACGATCACGTTGCAGTTTACTTGACTGCTGTGGACGCTTCTTTTGTGTTCCGACAGGGCTTTAGCGTGTTTGCAGACCTTTCCGCACAGCCGCTGCTGGCCATCCTTCCCGACTAATGTTAAACAACAGGTTTTTTGCCCGCTGTGGTATTCGCTTTTGTGAACCATCAGAGACTGAGCATTCTTGCAGATTTTTCCGCACGGCTGCTGTTGACCATCTTCACCGACCACTGAGAAGTCACAGGTTTTTTGATTGGTGTGGAATCCGCTTTTATGAACCCAGAGGCTTCCGGCATTCTTGCAGACCACTCCGCAAGGTCGCAGCTCGCCATCTTTACCGATTACTGTGACGTCACAGGTTTTTTGCCCGGTGTGGTATCCGCTTTTGTGAGCTGAGAGAATACCAGCATTCTTGCAGAGCCATCCGCATGGTCGCGGCTGACCATCTTTCCCGACCACCATCACGTCACATACTTTTTGCCCGGTGTGGATTTTGCTTTTGTGTTCCGACAGGGCCCGGGCATGCATTGAGACCTTTCCACATGGTCGCAGCTGGCCATCTTCCCCAACCACTATCACGTCACAGGTTTTTTGCCCGGTGTGGTATTTTCTTTTCTGATCCGAGAGAGTTTTTTGGCAATGTGTAGGCACTCCGGGAGTTGCTCCTCCGGGAGGAAGACAATTATTCCCAGGCCCTGGCACATCATCATTGATTAGTCTGGTAACTTCAGTTATGTAAGCTGCTCCTGCGCTCGTTGAGTCTGGGACGACCCAGTCTGGGGCGACTCTGTCTATAGCATTGCTGCTAATGGCCGGGTTGCCATATCCATGAGCCATTAGCTTAATGAGTTGTTCAGAAACCGATTGGGGTTGATAGGCAGGAAGAGGATTCAATGTTTCGAAATGTGAGTGCTGAGGTCTAGCTTCTTCAGGATCAGCATGACTTATGTAAAGAGGATAGTGTCCATGCGTTAAATGGCAGCATGAGCTTCCTGAGGCATTCTGCAGCCATTCAGCGGGCACTCTGTCATTGGATGAGAGTCGCAATTGACAAACACCATTACACGGAAAGACGAAACAATTGAAGCCCAAAGTATGTTGGTGTTGTTGTTGATAGCCTTCGTTACCGTCACCGAAGCGGGAATACCAGAAGCCGGAAAGATAGCTTGTGTGATCCCGGGCGAGCTGGCCGGACGATTTTGATGACTGCTCTTGTTGCTGATAGGTTTGTTGGTTATCTCCAGAGCCAAACATCATTGTGATGGGGGCAAACGGGTGATTCCCCTGTGTTAACGTAGATGTTGCCTCTTGTTGTTCCATCATCTTAAACAGCGGTGAATCGGGGTTCCAATAGCTTCTTAACAGCCAATCAACAGTGACAACCACTTCTAAAGGTATCCATGAATAAGGGGTGGCGTTCAGAGAGGGGCTTTTAGTGGTCATAATCGGTTCGTAATTTACCAGCAGATGAGTAGCGTGAAGCAACTGCCATGAAATCGACTCAATAAGGATCGCTTTGAACCCGTAAACACCGGGTCTATATGGTTTGTCGTCAGGCGGTGAGTCAGATCCTGCATAGCTCTCTGTGCCGACAATGACCGACGGGTTGCCCGGCAATGTATACGGGCCAGGTTTTATGGAAAAGCTCTGGTTTGGAAAAACTGCATTTTGCTCAAGCTCGACAATATAACATTCTGTATAAGATTCGGCCTCACAGACGACAGACAACAACCATAACAGCAACAGTGTTGCCGAAAAGAGTGACTGTTTAATAATTTTATCCTTTCATTCCAGTGGGTAGAGAGGAAGGATAGATCAAGATAATAAGTTTGTTTTTCCGTCCAAGACCTTCTCCTAAAAACGAAAGATGGCGCCGGGCAAAACCTTATGAAAGGGCGGGTGTGAGATCAAGGATTGAGGTTATTATCCCGCTGCAAAGCATCAAACTTGCGCCTTCGATGTCTTCTTTTGTGTTGCGAAAAACTATGAGCGTTAATGAAGATCTTCCCACATGGCTGCGGCTTGCCATCCTTTTCGACCACTATAATGTCACAGGTTTTATCCCCGCTATGGTAGGCGCTTTTGTGGCTCGACAGAGATTGAACATTTTTGCAGACTTTTCCGCACAGCCGCGGCTGGCCATCCTTGTCGATGACTAATATATCACAGGTTTTTTGCGCAGTGTGGTATCCAGTTTTGTGAGACGACAGAGATCCTGTATTCTTGAAGACTACCCCGCATGGCCGGTGCTGGCCATCTTCCCCAACCACTATCACGTCACAGGTTTTTTGCCCGGTATGGATTTTGCCTTTGTGATTCGACAGAGATTTAGCATTCTCAAAGACTTTCCCGCATGGTCGGGGTTGGCCATCTTTCCCTACCACGGTCTCAAAACAGGTTTGTTGTCCGCTGTGACTGCTTCTTTTGTGATCAGATAGGCCTTGAGTGCCCAAGCAGGATTTCCCGCATGGCCGCGACTGACCATCCTCCCCGAACACTGTCATGTCACAAATTTTTTGTCCCCTATGGAATCTGCTTTTGTGATTCGACAGGGATCTGGCATTCTTGAAGATCTTCGCGCATGACTGCGTTTTGCCATCTTTCCCAACCAGGGTTAAGACACAGGTTCTTTGCAAGATGTGGTTGTTGCTTTTGTGATTCCCAGAGGGTTGCTGGCAATCAGTAATTACTTCGGGAGGATTTACTCCGGAAGGCACTCCTTCGGTAGGCGCGCCACCGGTGGCAAGACAGTTATTCTCTGGCATTGGCATATCATCATTGAGTGTCCCAATAGCATCAATTCTGAGGGCTGCCCCTGCTCTTATTGAGTCTGAGGTGACCCCTTCTATGGAATTGCCGCTATTGTATGGGTTGTCATCAATGTCACAAGTCAGAAGCTCAAATGGTAGGTCAGAGATCGACTGAGGTTGGATGGCTGGAAGAGGATTCAACCTTTCAAAATGTGAGTTTTGAGATGTAGCATCGACAGGATCAACATAACCAATGCAGCTTAAGCAGTGTCCGTACGCTAAATGGTGGCATGAGCTTTCGAAGGAACTCAGCTGTGATTCAGCTGGCCCTCTGCCATCGGATGAGTGTCGGAATCGACAAAGCCCATGACAAGGAAAGACGAAACAATTGAAACCCAAAGTATGTTGCTGCTGTTGAGGGTCTTCGTTACCGCCACCAGAGTGAGCGTAAGGGAGGCTGGTTAAGCAGCGTGTGGCAACCGGGGCGTGCTGGCCGGATGAGTCTGATGGCAGATCTTGTTGCTGATAAGGTTGTTGGTTATTTCCAGAGCCAAACATCATAGTGATGGAGGTAAACGCTTGATTCTCCTGTGTCGACATAAATGTTGCCTTTTGCTGTTTCATCGGGTTAAACGACGGTGAATCGGAGTTCCAATAGCTGTTTAAAAACCACCCGGCAGCGATAACCATTTCCAGGGATGGCCATGAAGAAGGGGTGGCGTTCAGGGGGGCACTTCTGGTGTTAAGAATCTTTTCGTAACCCACCAGCAGATAAATGGCGTAAAGAAACTGCCTGGAAATCGAATCAATAAGGATTGCTTTGAGCCTATAACCACCAGGTCTGTGTGGTTTGTCTTCAGGCGGTGAGTCAGATCCTTCATAGCCGTTTATGTCAGCGATGACTGACGGGTTGCCTGGCGATGTATGAGGGGCAGAGTTTATAGAAGAGCTACGGTTTGGAAAAACAGCATTCTTTTCAGGATCGACAAGAAAACGTTCTGCAAACGATTCGGCCTCATAGGCGACAGATAACAATATTATCAGCAACAGTGCTGCCGCAAAGAGTGACTGTTTAATAATTCTATCCTTGCATTTTAGTGGCTAGAAGGAAGGATAGATCAAGATAATCAGAGTGTTTTTCTGTCATAGACCTACAATCAAAAGCTAAGTGTGGAATCACGCAAAACCTCTTGAAAGAGTCGGTGTCAGATTAAGGGTTGAGGTTATCATTCTGGTTTTCATTATCACGCTTGTGTTTTCGATGCCTTCTTTTGTGTTCCCAGAGGCAATGAGCATTGTTGGAGATCTTCCCGCATAGCTGCCGCTTGCCATTCTTCCCGATCACTATCATGTCACAGGCTTTTTTCCCGGTGTGGTATCCGGTTTTGTGAGACGACAGAGATCCAGTATTCTTGCAGACCGCCCCGCATAGCCGCGGCTGGCCATCTTTCCCTACCGCTATCACGTCACAGATTTTTTGCCCAGTATGGTATCTGCTTTTGTGAACCGTCAAGCTTCGAGCACTCCTGCAGATTTTACCGCATGGCCCGGGTTGGCCATCTTCCCCAACCACTATCACGTCACAGATTTTTTGCTCGCTGTGGACACTTCTTTTATGTTCCGTCAGACCTTGAGAGCCCTTGCAGGCCATTCCACATGGCCGCGGCTGGCCATCCTCCCCGACCACTGTCAGGTCACAGATTGTTTGCCGAATGCAGCGTTTGCTTTTGCGATCTGACAGAGCTTGTTGGTAATGTGTAGTTTTTCCGGGAGGCGATCCTCCGGGAGGCGATCCTCCGGGGAGCGGTGCTCTGGCAGCAAGACGGTTTTTCCCAGCCATTGGCATATCATCTCTGAGTGGCACGGTAGCGTCAGTTGCATGGTCTGCCTCAGAGCTTATTGCGTCTGAGACGATCCCGTCTGAGGCAATCCAGCAGTCTAAGAGGATCCCGTCTATAGAGTTGCCGCTGTTGGCTGGGTCGCCATCAATGCCGTGGGTCAGTAGCTCAAATAGCAGGTCAGAAGCCGATTGGGGTTGAATGGTAGCAGGAAGATTCAATCTTTCGAACTGTGAACTTTGAGGTGTAACTTCTACAGGATCAACATAACCTATGCAACGAAGACAATGCCCATGCGTCAAATGGCGGCATGAGCTTTCTGAGGAAATCGGCTGCCATTCATTGAGCCCTCTGCCATCCGGTGAGTAGTGGAATTGACAAACGCCATGACAGGGAGAGACGAAACAATTGAAATCCAGGGTATGTTGGTTTTGTTGAGGGCCTTCGTTACCGCCACCAGAGCGGGAATACAGGAAGCTATCGAAACAGGTTGTAGCAACCGGGACATGTTGGCCGAATGAATCTGATGGCGGGTCTTGTTGCTGATGTGGTCGTTGGTTATTTCCAGAGTCAAACATCACAGTGATAATGGCAAACGTTTGATTCTCCTGTGTCAACATGGATGTTGCCTCCTGCTGTGTCATCGGGTTAATCAGCGGTGAATCGCAGTTCCAATAGCATTTTAAAAGCCAAGCGACAGCGATAGCCCATTCTACAGGTATCGATGAATAAGGTTTGGCTTTCAGAGGAAGGGCTTTAGTGGTCAGGATCAGTTCGTAACTCACTCGCAGATGAGTCGCGTAAAACAACTGCCGCGAAATCCGCTCAATAAGGAACGCATTGATCCCCTGAACGTCCGATTTGCGTGGTTTGTCTTCAGGTGGTGAGTCAGATGTTGCGTAGCCGTCAGTGTTGGCAATGACTGACGGGTTGCCCGGCAATATATGCGGATCAAACTTTACAGAATAGCTCTGGTTCGGGTAAATAGCATTCTGTCCACACTCTGCAATAAAACATTCTGGAAACGATTCGCCCTGACAGAGGGCAGACAACAATAATATCAGCAACAGTGCTGTTGCAAAGAGTGACTGTTTAATAGTTCTATCCTTGCATTCTGGTGGTTAGAGAGGAAGGATAGATCAAGATAATCATTGTGTTTTTCTGTCTGAGACCTTCCGTCAAAAATCCATGGAAGCGCTTGTGCACACTTTGATGAGCCCGAGCATTGCGATCACGGGCCATCCTGTTGTCAGATGGATGGCCTCGGGGATCTACTTAAGCGACCAGTGTCATTTAGTAGAAGGCGGGTGTTGTCTCCTACAGAGGTGTAGTTTTTTGCCCCATTCTTTCCACCTTCTCTTATTTAGGGCTGGGTTAGTCTTCTTGAGAGCTGGGGTCATTGTTCTGATCGACATCAACGTGTTTGCGCTTTAGATGCTTGCTTCTGTGCATCGACAGGGCCTCAGCACTTTTGCAGACCACCCCGCCTATCTGCTGCAGACCATGATCTCCGGCCACTTTTACGTAGCAGGTTTTTCGTCCGGAGTGGTGCTTGCTTTTGTGAACTGACAGAGACGGAGTATTCTTAGTGACTTTCCCGCATGGCCGCGGCTGCCCATCCTTCCCGATTACGGTCGCATTACAGATCTGTCGCCCGCTGTGGCTTCTGTTTTTGTGATCCCACAGAACTTTGGCATTCTTGCAGATCTTCCCGCATCGCCGCAGCTGGCCGTCTTCTCCGACTTCGATCAAGTCACAGGTTCGTTGACCTGCGTGTTCTTTTTTTTTGTGATCCGACAGCGTCCTTGTATTTGTGCTGATAGCCCTGCATGGTAGCAGTTGGCGATCCTCTCCGATCACGGAAACGTTGCAGATTTTTGGACCGGAGTGCTCTCTACCTTTGTGAGACGACAGAGACTGGATATTCTTGTAGACTCTGCCACATGGTCGTTGCAGGCCATCTTCCCCGATCACGGTCTTATCACAGATTTTTTGCCTTCTGTGGATTTTTCTTTTGTGAGCCGACAAGGCTTGAACACTCATCCAGGTCTTCTTGCCTGGCCGCGGCTGACCATCCTCCTTGACCACCGTCGCATCATTGGTTAATTGCCCGGTGTTGTGTTCACACGGAGCTTCTGAGCTGTCTGTCTGAGAAAGAGTTTGGCTCTGCGCGAATTGGGATGGTTCAGGGGTTGTTTCTTGTGGTTCTGAAGTCCCAATTTTGGGTGTGGATTGGATATTCGTAGCGAGAATTTCGATCTCCTTGAAATTGCCAGGTGTATTTCGTGGCCCGTTAATGGCCGCAAGATCATCCGCTATGGAAGACCAACAGCTCGGCGTTGGCACACCATCGTTGAGAGAAGCTTCAGGGGCAGGCGTTGAGCATCTGACGTTTACAAGATCAAAATAATCTATGCAACCAAGACAATGTCCACGGGTAAGATGGGGGCATGAGCTTTCGAACGAACTCAGCGGCCATTCATCTAGCCCTGTGCTATGGAGTGATGGTCGGAGTTGGCAAACGCCATGACAGGGATGGACGAAACAATATAAATCCAAAGTATGCGAGTATTGCTGAGGGTTCTTGTTGCCGTCGTCAAAATCAGAATACGATGGACCAGTGAAAAAGCCTGTAGGTTGAGCGTTGGCATCCGCGGCGTGCTGCCCGGATGATACTGATGACTGGTATGGTTGTTGGTTATTTCCAGAGCCAGCAGGCACCATAATGATGGCCGCAAACGTGTGATCCCACTGTGTCAGCATAGATGTTGCTTCTCGTTGCTCCATCGAGTTAAACATCAGTGAGTCGGGGTTCCAATAGCTTTTCAGAAGCCAACCGACAATGAAAACCACTTCTCCAGGTAGCCATGAATAAAGGGTAGAGCTTAAAGCGTTATCTTTGGCGGTGAGGATCAGTTCGTAATCAAAGAGCAGATGGGTGGTGTAAAGCCATTGCCACGAAATCGACTTGATAACGGTCGTTTTTACCCCGTAACTGCCAGATCTGTGTGGTTTGTCATCAGGCGGAAAACCTGATAGTCCATAGCTGTTTGTGTCAGTAATGACTGACGGGCTGCCCGCTAATGGATGCAGGTCACTCTTTATAGAAAAGCTCTGGTTTGGAAATACCGCATTTTGCTCAAGCTTGACAATATAACGTTCCGTCAAGGGTTGGGCCTGAGTGACGACAGACAGCCACAGTAGTAGCAATAGCGGTGCCGCAAAGAGTGAGTGTTTAATCGTTTTATCACTGCGTTCTGGTTGATAGAGAGGAATGATAGATCAAGAGAATAAGCGTGTTTTCTGTCAAAGATCCGACAGGGCCTGGGCATTCATGACAACCTTCCCGCATGACCGCAGCTGGCCACCCTCTCCGACTACTGTTACAACACAGGTTTTTTGCCCGCTGTGAACTTTGCATTTGTGATCAGACAGGGCTTTAAGATTGTTGTAAAAACAAAAGTTGCGAAAGGCAAAAAACCATTGAAGTATGGGTGTCAGATCAAGGGCCGAGGTCATCGTTCTGGTCCAGATCAGCATTTTTGCTTTTTCGATGTCTACCTTTGTGATCTGACAGGGCTTTAAGATTCTTGCAGATCTTTCCACATGGCCGCTGCTGGCCATCCTCACCGACCACTGTTATGTAGCAGGTTTTTTGGCTGCTGTGGACAGTTCTTTTGTGATCCGAAAGGGCATTAACATTCCTGCAGACTGTCCCGCATGACTGATACCGACCATCCTCCCCGACTATCTTAAAGTCACAGGTTCGTTGCCCGCTGTGGTTTTTTCCTTTGTGATCCGAAAGGGCTTTCGCACTCTTGCAGACCGTTCCGCATCGCCGCTGTTGGCAATTCTGTCCAACAACGGTTATTTCACAGGTTCGTTGCCCGCTGTGGACACTTCTTTTATGGTGCGACAGGGCTTGAGAATTCTTGCAGATCTTCCCGCATCGCCGTTGCCGACCATCCTCAATGAACATGGGGACGTCACAGATTCGTTGCGCGGTGTGGTATTTTGTTTTGTGAGACGACAGGGCTTTAGCACTCTTACACAATCTCCCGCATGGCCGCTGCTGGCCATTCCATCCAATCACTAATACGTCACAGGTTTTTGGCCCGGTGTGGTATGCGCTTTTGTGAGTTGACAAGGCTTGAACATTCCTGCAGACCTTTCTGCAGGGTCGCTGCCAACCATCTGCTCCAACTATTGTCACATCGCAGGTTGGTTGCTCCGTGTGGTACTCTCTTTTGTGGTCCGACACGACTTGTATTGTGCCTTTCAGGGAAAGATCAATTGGACTCTTACCTAATTGGGATGATGCAGTGCTTGTTTGGTATGTTTCTGAACATGCAACCTTAGAGGAAATTCCGGATTCTTCGAGAAAATTATTCAGATTAAATGGCTCCCCGGCGGCAGTTGCATAGGCAGCCTGTTTGATTTTTAAAGGATTAAAAGGACTTATGCAACTAAAGCAGTATCCATTAGCCAAATGAGAGCATGAGCTCTCTACGGAATTTAGAGACCATTCATCAGGCTCGCTGATACAGGATGATGATCGTAATTGACAAACGCCACGACAGGGATGGACAAAACAATTTAAACCCAAAGTATGTGAGTGTTGTCGAGGGTTTCCGTTACCGCGGCCAAAGCTGGAATAAAGGGGGGCAGTTAACGAGCCTGCAGGGTGGGTGATTGTTCTTGAAGTTCTCTGGCCTAATGATTCTGATGGCTGGTCTTGTTGTTCTTGTCCAGAACCTACCATCATAGTGATGGTGGCAAACGAGTGACCCCCCTGTAAGCGCATGGGTGTTGTCTCTTTTTGTTCAATCGGATTAAACGACAGTAAATCAGGGTTCCAATGGCTTTTTAAAAGCCAGCAGACGGCGATAACCACCTCTACAGGTAGCCATGAATATGAGCTGGAGCGTGGAGGGGTGTCTCTGGTGGCAGAGATTAGTTCGCAAGGCACCAGCAGATGAGTGACGTAAAGCCATCGCCATGAAATCGACTCAATAATCGTCGCAGATCTATGTGGTTTGTCGTTAAAGAGTGAATCTGACTCTTGATAGTCGTTTGCGCCGGCAATGTCTGGTAACTCTTCAAGCGTGGTAACAAAAGGTCTTGTCAACGGTTGAGCCTGAGTGATGACAGACAACGTCAATATCAGCAACAGCATTGCCGTAGAGAGTGAGTGTTTAATCTTACTAACCTTGCATTCTGGTCTACCAAGAGGAAGGGTAGAGCAAGAAAATAAATGTATTTTCGGCCACAGACCTTCTGTTAAATACCAAAGTTTGCACAAGGCAAAACCCCATGAAAGGGCGCGTGTCAGACCAACGACTGAGCTCACCGCTTTAGTCCAGATCAACAGGTTTGCGTTTTCGATGCACTCTTTTGTGATCTGACAGGGCTTTAAGGTTCTTGCTGATCTTCCCACATGGCCGTTGCTGGCCATCCTTCCCGACGACTGTCAGGTAGCAGATTTGTCGCTTGCCGTGGGCGCTTCTTTTGTGATTCGACAGGACTTGTATATTCCTGCAGAGCATCCCGCATGGCCGCGGCTGACCATCCTTGTCGACCACGTTCATGTCACAGGTTTGTTGTCCGCTGTGGTCTCTTTTTTTGTGATTGAACAGGGCATTAGTATTCTTGCAGACTGCACCACATGGCCGCTGCCGACCATCCCCCGCGATCATTGTTATGTCACAGATTTTTTGCCCGGTGTGATATAAGCTTTTGTGAACCGAAAGGGCTTTGACATTTTTGCAGATTTTGCCGCATGACTGCTGCTCACCATTCTTCCCGATCATGGGCATGTCACAGGTTTTTTGCCCGGTATGTTTTCTTTTTTTGTGATTCGAAAGAGCATTTGTATTCTTGCAGACAGTCCCACATGGGTACTGCTGGCCATCTTCCCCGATCACTGTTACGTCACAGGTTTTTTGCCCGGTATGATATGCGCTTTTGTGAACTGACATGGCTTTGGCGTTCTTACTGGTTTTACCGCACGACTGTTGCTGACCGTTCTTCCCGACCACTATAGCGTCACAGGTTTTTTGTCCGGTGTGCTTTATTTTTTTGTGATCCCTTAGGGCAGCAGCATTCTTGCAGACTATCCCACACGGATGCTGTCGGCCATCATCCCCAACTATTTTCACGCCGCAGGTTGATTGCTCAGTGTGGTATTCGCTTTTGCGATCAGACAGGGCTTGTGTTGTGCCTTTCCGGACGGGATGAGCTTGGCTTTGACCCAATTGGGATGATGCAGTGGGTGTTTGCTGTGTTTCTGAATGGGTAAGCATAGAGGATGTACCAGATTCTCCTGGAAAGCTATGTAGATTGAGTGGTTCGTAATGGGTATTTTTATAGACGACTTGTGTAATGTTTAAAGAATCAAAATGACCTATGCAACTAAAGCAGTGCCCATCAGACAAATGGGGGCATGAGCTTTCTGAAGAATTTAGCGACCATTCAACAGATCCTCTGTTATCGGATGATAGTCGTAATTGACAAAAGCCATGACAGGGATGGACGAAACAATTTAAATCCAATGTATGTGATTGTTGTTGAGGCTCTCCGTTGCCGCCACCATAGTCAGTCATACCAAGAGGGCGGAAGGAAGAGCCTTTGAGTTGGATGGTTGCTCCTGAGGCTTCCCAACCGGATGATTCTGATGGCTGGCCCTGATGTTGGTCTCGTCCAGAACCCGTTATCATTGTGATCATAGCAAACGAGAGGTCCACCTGTGTCAGCATAGGGGTTATCTCTTTTTGTTCCATCGATTTAAGCGACAGTGAATCAAGATTCCAATAGTTTTTTAAAAGCCAAACGACAGCGACAACCACTGCTAAAGGTAACCATGAATAAGAATTGGAGCACAGAGGGACAATTTTGGTGTTCAGGGTCAGTTCGTAACCCGTCAGCAGATGAGTGATGTAAAGCCATTGCCAGAAAGTCGATTCAATGATGGTTGTTTTTACCCCATAATCTTGATTGTCATGAAGCAGCGACTCTGAAACAACATAGCCATTTGTTTCAGTGATGTCTGGAAGTGTATGCCGATCGCACTTTATAGAAAAGCTCTGGTTGGAAAAAACTGCATTCTCTTCAAACTTGACAATAAAACGCTCTGTCCATGGTTCAGCCTGACAGACGACAGATAACAGCAACGACAGCATTGCCGCAGAGAGTGAGTGTTTAATCTTTCTATCCTTGCCTTCCGGTCTACAGAGAGGAAGGATAGAACAAGAAAAGTAGTGTGGTATTCGCTTCTGTGGTCCAACAGGGCCTTTATTGTGCCTTTCCGGGAAAGATAAATCTGGCTCTGGATCCGTAGGGATGATGCAGTGGTTGTCTGCTGTTTTTCCGAGTGGGTAAGCGTACGGGAAATAACGGATTCTCCGTGAAAACTATCCAGATTGAGTGGCCCGTAAGGGGCAGTTGTATAGTCGGCCTGTGTAATGTTTAGAGGCTCAAAATGACCAATGCAACTAAAGCAGTGCCCATCAGCCAAATGAGGGCATGAGCTTTCTGCGGAATTCAGCGGCCATTCATCGGGCCATCTGCTATTCGATGATGGTCGGAATTGACAAATACCATGACAGGGATTGGCGAAACAATTTAAGCCCAGAGTATGTGAGTGTTGTGGAGGGTCTCCACTACCGCTGCCAAAGCCAGAACACACGAGGTCATTGAGAGAGCCTGTGGATTGGGTGATTACCTCTGAGGCTCTCCGGCCGGATGGTTCTGATGGCTGGCCTTTCTGTTGGTCTTGCCCGGAACCCAATGTCACCAACAATCGAGTTTGAGTGACGACAAACAGTGACAATAACAGCAACAGTGGTGCTGTAAAGAGTGAGTGTTTAGTAATTCTATCCCTGTGCTGGCTTACAGAGAGGAAGGATAGAATAGGACAATCAGTGTGTTTTTGTCTTTTGGACGTTCTGGGCTATTCTCGCAAAATCGCTAATCCTAATGACGGGTAGAGGGTTAAATAAGATCCCTCTGTAGGGGACAATTTAGAGACAAAGCGTGATATGAAAGGGTAAATAGGTGGCCAATACCAAGTATTCTGCAAGCATCCCGTATTGCCCGAACTATGGGGCATGGTACCGAGATCAACTCCAGGCGTAAACGTCTCAAGCGCTTCTTCGTCCGGAGTGGCGTTAATAAGCTCGCAGTTATACCTGCTGGCGAGTACCCGCTCTCCCTTTTATATCAGGATTCGTTACGAAATTGTCCCCTACCTATAGCCGAAAGAGCGCTCCCTGCGACTTAGCAGGGAGGTGAATTTCGTCAGCCCGTCAGGGCTGATCCTGGTTCTCAATATACT
>NZ_JAHHPQ010000614.1:0-2099 GCF_024606245.1 Endozoicomonas sp. SESOKO2 | reverse complement strand
TCCCAATGATTGGAATTGTCCTGCCTGATCTTCCAGTTTTGGTAACTTTGCAACAGCTGATGATGCGTATGCTGTCTTCTCTGGGGCGGATTAATCAGAGCAAAGTGCGTTCCGGTAAGCTGGAAGAAGACGACTGGCCGAAGCTGGTTTCAGCGGTAGAAAAAATCAAGGACAAAAAGCTGTTCATTGATGATACCGCTGGTATCAGTCCTTCAGAAATGCGATCCCGTATCCGTCGTGTGGTGCGTGAGCATGGTGATATGGCCATGATTATGATCGACTATCTGCAACTGATGCAGATTCCCGGTTTCAGTGAAGGTCGTACCAACGAAATCTCGGAAATTTCCCGATCCCTGAAAGCCATTGCCAAGGAGTTCAACGTACCGGTGATTGCGCTGTCTCAGCTTAACCGATCTCTGGAGCAACGCCCCAACAAGCGTCCGGTCAACTCCGACCTCCGTGAATCCGGAGCGATTGAGCAGGATGCTGACGTTATCATGTTTATCTACCGTGATGAGGTCTATAACCCGGACACCGAGTTTAAGGGTATTGGCGAGATCATCATTGGTAAGCAGCGTAACGGCCCCATCGGCTCGGTAAGATTGGCCTTTATTGGTCAGTACACCCGGTTTGAGAATCTCGCTCCTGATGCCTATGTCAATTTTGATGATGAGTAATTGGGGTCATTATTGTCATGATCTGTCGAGGAACTCATTAGCATGCCTGAACAATACACAAAGGCGAAATTTTGGAAATGTGCGCTTCAGGTGAATCCTTTCGACTATATCCGATATCGTGGTCAGGATATTGCGACGGACGAAGAGGCGTACAATCAGAAGCTTTTAGAAGTTTGTCTGGAAGAAGAAATCAAGGTTTTAGGGATTGCTGATCATGGTCGGGTTGAAAGTATTGATGCAATCAGGGAAAAAGTGGAACCTCATGGCATTGTTGTTTTTCCAGGGTTTGAGGTCACTGCCAATGATAACGTTCACTTTGTATGCCTTTTCTCAGAAAAAACCAGTTCTAAAGTGCTGGAGCGATATCTTGGTAGTTTGAAGCTGCTTGATATCAAGGATGGAACCAGACCTTCTGAGCTAAGCTCAGCTCATTTAATTGAAGAAGTAGACAGACTGGGAGGGGTTTTGTTTGCAGCCCATAGCACCAATGATAATGGGGTGCTTAAGCTCAGACAGAATCATATCTGGACAAATCCTAAACTTCGAGCGGTGCAGATACCGGGTACAATTGATGACCTTAAACCTGCAGAGAATGGCTTTTATTATCAGGTGGCGTTAAACAGGAGTCCTCAGTATCAACGTGATAGGCCTATGGCTTTGATTAATGCTGCAGATGTTGAAGCGCCGGAGAAACTGCGGGAGAAAAGTGCAAGTTGCCTTATCAAAATGACCAAACCCTGTTTTCAGTCTTTCAGGCAGGCTTTTCTTGACCCGGAATCCAGATTGCGCTTGAACTACGATGTTCCTGAAAATCATGCTTCTGTCATTGAGTCTATTCGGTTTACTAATGGTTATCTTGACGGTGTTCAAGTTGGGTTGGCCGATCATTTAAATGCTTTGATTGGTGGCAGGGGAACCGGAAAATCAACTTTGATAGAGAGTGTCCGCTTTGTACTGGCAAAAGAGCCTGTGATGAGTGAAGCAAGAAAATTGCATGAAAAAATAGTCAAGGAAAATCTTTCAAAAGAAAAAGCTCATGTGGAACTAAGAGTGCGTTCAGCTGCTATGGGGGGAAGGTGGTTTACTGTTTCCAGACGCTATGGTGACAGGCCTGTTGTCAAAGATGAGCAAGGCAATATCTCTCCTCATTCTCCTTTGGAGCTGCTTCCAGATATAGAGGTGCTTGGACAGAATGAAATTTATGAAACAGCCAGAACGGTAGAGGGCAGAGATCATTTGCTCAGTCGTTTTTTGCAAAATAGAGACTCCCGGGAACATAAAAAAATTCAACAGATACTCTCAAATCTGGAAGAGAATCGGTTATCAATCCTGAAAGCAACGGAGTTGCAGGGAGAGCTGGAAGCCGATGTTGCAAAGTTACCAAAACTGGAAGATCAGGCAGGACAATTCCAATCATTGGGA
>NZ_JAHHPQ010000613.1:0-1113 GCF_024606245.1 Endozoicomonas sp. SESOKO2 | reverse complement strand
GTGAAAACCCTGATCGAAGGCAAGGCTAATCTCAACACCCGAACTAAGGGTGGCTTCACACCGCTGCTCATCGCTGTACAAAAAAATAACATCGACTGCGTAAAAATCCTGATCGAAGCCAAGGCGGATCTCAACGCCGCCCTGCCAAATGGCGTCACCCCGCTGTCCGTCGCCACTTTGAAAGGCAATACCGACTCTGTGGAAGTCCTGATCAACGCCGGGGCTGATCCCAACCCCCAAACTGAGACTGGCAACACCTTGCTGCATATCGCAGCCCTGGAGGGCCACACCGACATTGTTAAACGCCTGATCAAAGCCAAGGCGGATGTCAACGCCCGGGCCAGGGATGGCTTCACCCCGCTGTTCAACGCTGTCATGAAGGGCAATACCGAATGCGTTAAAACCCTGATCGACGCCGGGGCGGATCTTGAGGCTGCTACGTCTAATGGCACTACTCCACTGGACATCGCAGCCCTGATGGGCAGTACCAACTGTCTGCAACTCCTGATCGACACCGGGGCGGATGTCAACGCCCGAAGTAAGAATGGCACCACCCCGCTGTTCATGGCTGTCATGAACAGCAATACCGAACGCGTGAAAGCTCTGATCAACGCCGGGGCGGATGTCAACGCCGCCATGCCAAATGGCGTCACCCCGCTGTTCGTCGCCACTACGAATGGCGATATCGACTCTGTGGAAGTCCTGATCAACGCCGGGGCTGATCCCAACGCCGCCCCGTCGAGTGGCACCACCCCCCTGTCTGCGGCAGTCCGGGAGGGCAATACCGACTGCGCGAAAGCCCTGATCAAGGCCGGGGCAAAGTGGGGCGCAGAGGCGGTGAATGAAACAGAAGAAATGTATCATCTTCTCCGGTAAACACGGCTTTCTGGTGTTCCCATCTTTTGAGTTTTTGAAATGGGTGATTATTTAGTCACAGCAGACTTTATAGTCTTAGAGAAAGTGAATTGTGATCACTTTCACCTCAGCACCAAAGTTTATTGGGCAGGGCTGAATGTTTCTCCGAGGCAGTTGAGAAAACGGTTAACTGTGTAACTTGCGTTATTTTCCTGATCTATCCTTGCTCTCTGTACACCAGAATTAAAGGGTAGAATG